>CAZIXJ010000015.1:0-17207 GCA_964542835.1 uncultured Hyphomicrobiales bacterium | reverse complement strand
GTATATTTTTTAATGCTTTGTGTTAGGTATAAAATATTTTTTCCTGTATAATCCCGGGTTAATTCATCAAAATAATTTCCTTCTTTTTTAATATTATAAAGCTTTATGAAATGTTCAGTTTTTCCGGGAAGCAACTCTCTTATTTCATCTAAAGTCCAAAGGTAAAACTTACCTTCTTCACCCTCGCTGTCAGCATCTTCAGCAGAATAATATCCTTCGGATTTATCTTTCATTACTCTTTCGAGATAATCAGTAATTTCATAAGCAGTATTTTTAAAGTCCGGATTTTTTGTAAGTGCATATGCTTCGGAATAAGCCATTATCATCATAGCCTGGTCATAAAGCATTTTTTCAAAATGAGGGAGTTGCCATTTCTCATCAGTAGAATATCTGTGAAATCCTTTGCCGATATGGTCATAAATACCACCTAATCTCATTTTCTCAAGAGTATTTGATACAATTTCTTTAGCTTCCGAATTTGGATTATCTTTTGCATATTTTGCCATAAATAAAATATTATGTGCGAGAGGAAATTTGGGTTTGCTGCCGAAACCACCATATTCAGTATCGTATGATGAAGCGAGGTCGTGATATGTTTTTCTGAAAATATTATCATCAATGCTTTGTCCGCTCGGTGAATAAAGTGCGGAATTAAGATGCGAAGTAAGCTCTTCGGCACTTTTGAGTATTTCTCCGTGATGTTTCTCCCAGATTTCAAGAGTACGTCTGCACATATCAATCATTCCCGGTCTGCCGCCTCGTGAATGCTTTGGTATGTATGTACCGGCAAAAAAAGGTTTTTTGTCGGGAGTCATAATTATACTCAGGGGCCATCCACCGTTACCATTTACTATCTGGCATACGGACATATAAATATTATCAATATCGGGACGTTCTTCTCTGTCAACTTTAATGCTCACAAATGCCTGATTCATCAGATTTGCGGTTTCTTCGTCCTCAAACGATTCTTTTTCCATTACGTGGCACCAGTGGCAGGTGGAATATCCAACCGAGAGGAAAATCGGTTTATTCTCTTTTTTTGCTTTTGTGAATGCTTCTTCACCCCATGGATACCAGTCCACAGGATTATGAGAATGCTGAAGAAGATACGGGCTTTTTTCATTAATCAGATGATTTGTATATTTATTTTTCATAATTTTCCTAATTTCTTTGATTATTATTAAAAAAGATGTTAATTTTGAATTACGATTAAACCTAAACAAAATTTGAAAATGTTATGATTGCACATATAAAAGGTATTTTAACTTCAAACACTTCTACGGAAGCTGTAATTGATTGCAGCGGCGTTGGTTATCATATTTTCATACCTGTAACTACAAGTGAAGTACTCCCCGCTACAGGCGAGCAGGTTATACTTAAAACTCATATGATTACTAAAGAAGACTCTATGACTTTATACGGTTTTATTACTGACGGCGAAAGAGAAGCATTCAAGCTGCTGATTTCCGTTTCAGGTATCGGACCAAAAATAGCTCTTGGTATTTTATCCTCTGTTACTTTCAGCGAATTGCATGAATATATTATTCAAAAAAATACACCTGCTTTACAAAAATTACCGGGTATCGGCAAAAAAACCGCTGAAAGACTTGCCTTAGAGCTTGCTGATAAAATAAATAATCTCGGAAAATATTTTGATGAATCTATTCCTTCTGAATCAAATGTTGCAAAAAATGAAGCATTGAGCGCCCTTGTTGCTCTCGGATATTCAGCTTCTCTGGCAGAAAAATTTGTAAAAGCTGCAATTAAAGATTCAGAAACAGGCATCTCAGCGGAAGATTTGATAAGAAAAGCACTTAATAAAGCTATGTCAAATTGAAAATCAAATTAAAATCTTAAATTGTTAAGAAAAATATAATAAATATTGGTTATATTTGTAATAATTAATATTAAAATTATTAAAAAAATAATTAAAATGACTGTTATTTTCTCGAGAAAATGTGAATTAGGTATTCAGGCTGTTCTATTTCTATCTGCCCAGAAAAAAGGCGAATATTTTAATTCACAGCAAATTGCCGAACAGATTAACAAACCAAAAGAATTCGTATCAAAGGTACTTCAGCTTCTAACTTTAGAGGGAATAGTAGGCTCCAGAAAAGGAAAATTCGGTGGGTTTTATCTGGAAAAACCTGCAGAAGAAGTTAAATTAATTGATATTGTAAAATCAATAGACGGAGACGAAATGTTCCATAAATGCGTTCTTGGTTTTAAGGAATGCTCTCCTGACAAGCCTTGTCCCGTCCATGAAAAATGGGGTGAATTACGCGATAAAACCGAAGAAATGCTAAGCACTGAAACTTTGGCTGAACTTCGGGATAAAACAATACTAAAGCTGAATTCACTTTAATCAGCAAATCCTTGGTAATTGCTCTCCGGCAAGCATATTAACTATTCTTCTGCCGCCTATTTGAGTATTCATTACTACTTTACCGGGATGCTCTTCTGTTACAGCACCAATTATTGAAGATTCCTTTCCGTATTTATTCTTTTTCAGAATCTCAAGTGCTTTTTCTGAATCATCTGAATCTATAATAAAAACAACTTTTCCTTCATTTGCCAGATAAAGAGGGTCAAATCCCATAATCTCGCAGATACCACGCACCTGCTTATTTATCTGTAATTTATTTTCGTCTGTTTCAATACCAAATTGATTGCAGGCAATTTCATTTAATACAGTACCTAATCCTCCACGTGTAGCATCTCTCATAAATTTTATTTTGATGTTATTATCAAGCAATTCCTTAATCATATGATTAAGCGGAGCACAATCTGATAATATTTCCGGCTCTATATCCAGATTTTCTCTTGCTGAAAGTATTGCAATACCATGGTCAGCTATGCTTCCGTTTATCAGAATTTTATCTCCGGGCTTAATATCACTTCCGAAACTTATGGCTTTATGCTGTTCATTCAGAATGCCTATTCCGGTAGTATTTATAAAAATCTTATCGGATTTCCCTCTGTTTACTACTTTTGTGTCGCCTGTTACTATCTTCACTCCTGCTTCTTTGGATGTTTCAGAAATGGATTTAATGATTTTTTTGAAATCTTTCAGCAAAAACCCTTCTTCAATAATAAAAGATAAACTCAAGTATTTTGGTGTAGCTCCTGATACAGCAATATCATTTACAGTACCTGATACAGCCAGCTTTCCTATATCACCACCCGGAAAGAATATGGGATCTACTACATATGAATCAGTAGAAAATGCAATATTTCCGGAATTTATCTGTAATATGGCAGAGTCAGTTTGCGAAACCAGAATCTCATTGTCGAGTTCGCCAATAATTACATCTTTAATAAGTTTGTGGCTGAGCAAGCCTCCGGCACCGTGATTAAGCAATATTGTATCATTCATTTTTTTATTCCCGGTTATATTTGTAATATGCAGCACAGGCTCCTTCACCTGAAACCATACATGCACCGATTGGATTTGCAGGATTGCATCTATTTCCAAACAATTTACATTCTCTTGGATTTTTCTTACCCTTTAGTATTTCTCCACATATGCAATTTGGATTTTCTTTTATTTTAGGTATGTTTATATTAAAATAATTTTCAGCATCAAAATCAGAATATTTTTCTTTTAATTTATATCCGCTATCAGGTATTTCGCCAAGTCCCCGCCATATATCATTTCTCAGTTCAAATACATCATTGAGAAATTCTTGTGCCTTTTTATTTCCTGATTTTGATACTACTCTTCTATACTGAATTTCCACTTTTGGCTGATTGCTCTCGACTTGCCCGCATAGCATTAATATGCTCTGAAGAATATCAACCGGTTCAAAACCTGCTACCACAGTGCCAATTCCGAATTTTTCAGGAATAAAATTATAAATGTCGGCTCCTGTAATTGTGCTTACATGCCCCGGTGCAAGGTATCCGTCAATTTTTACATCTTCGTCTATCAATGCAGACATAGCTGGAGGCATTATTTTATGTGCCGAATAAATAAAAAAATTATGTGTTGCTTTTTTAAAAGCGGTATCTATCGCTATTGCAGTAGCAGGAGATGTAGTCTCAAATCCGATAGCAAGAAATATTACTTTTTTATCGGGATTTTCTTCGGCAATTTTCAGAGCATCCATAATTGAATAAACAATTCTAATATCCCTGCCTTTTGCCCGCAAATCATCAAGAGTAGTATCTTTGCCGGGAACTCTCAGCATATCACCATAAGTAGCAATTATCACATCAGGAATTTCAGGATATGCTATTGCTCTGTTGATATAATCACCTGAAGTAACGCATACAGGGCAGCCGGGACCACTTATCAGTCTGATATTATCAGGCAAAAGCGAGGGAATGCCAAATTTCTGTATCGCCATTGTATGGCTCCCGCATACTTCCATTATTGTAATATCTTTTTTTGTGCTTTTCCTGATTTTTTCTGTAAGGATTCTAACCAAATCAATATTTCTGTATTCATCTGTGAATTTCATTTTTTTAATCCTGATTATCCTGAAATTCATCATACTCTTTAAAAAGCTCCAGAGTTTCTTTAGCTTCTTCTTCGCTGATTTTTTCTATGGCAAATCCGGCGTGCACAAGCACATAATCACCGATTTGTGGCTCAGTAATTAATTGTATATTCGCATCCACCTTATTGCCGCTAATATTTACTTTAGCTGTGCTTCCTTTTATTTCTACTATTTCTCCGGGAACGCTCAAACACATAATTTTCCTCTCCTTTTAGCTGCTATTGCCAACTGACCTGCAGCTATTCCGCCGTCATTCGCAGGATATTTCTGTTGGCTAAATACTTCAAAATTACTATTTTCTAATTTTTCAATTACTTTACCCGCAATATATCTGTTCTGAAATGTACCGCCACTCAGAACTACTTTATTAATATCATATTTATTTTTTAGTAAATTAACTATTTCAAATATAACAGAAATAATCGTATTATGAAACTTTGCAGAAATAATATTTTGTGATATTTTATTTTTCATATCATTGAGTATTTCCTTGAACATCTCTCTGAAAATAATCTTATCTTCCATAATTGAAAAATGATATTCAGATTTACAGGATTTTTCTACAGCAGATTCCAAAAGCATTGGCGCCTGACTGTGATAAGAAGCTCTTCTGCATATTCCCGTAAGTGCTGATACCGCATCAAACAGCCTGCCCGCTCCGCAGGACAGAGGTGAATTCAAATTATTCTCAAGCATTTGTTCGATTAATTTTATATTTTCTATCTCATCTTTAAATAAAAAATCGAAATTATCTGCCGGAAAATACTTCTTCAAATAGGAATAAGAAATTTTCCATGGTTCTTTTACTGCTGCATCTCCTCCGGGAAGCTGAACATATTCAAAATGATACTCTCTTTTAAAACCTTCCAAATCGCCGATAAAAAATTCACTTCCCCAAATATTACCGTCATCTCCAAGACCCGTTCCATCCATAATTACGCCAATTACCTTTTCATCCAACCCGTTTTCTGTCATTGCACTTGCCATATGTGCATGATGATGCTGCACTTTTATCAGTTCAACTCCCAAAGTTTCGGCAAATCTCGATGAAAGATAATCAGGATGCTTATCGCATACAGCTATTTGAGGCTCAAATTTGAATAATCTTTTAAATCTCTTAAAGGATTCTTCGTAAAATTTATATGTATCAAAGTTTTTCAAATCTCCGATATGCTGGCTCATAATTATCTGATTTTCCTTTCCTGCGGCAAATGTATTAACAAGCTCAGCACCTGCTGCAAATATACCTTCTGTATTTAATCCGGTATTAACAGGTTCAGGAACATATCCACGCGACCTGCGAATCATATTTGTTCTGTCATTAATTACAGAAAGAACCGAATCATCTGCCCGATTATAAATCTCTCTGTTGAATGAGATTATGGCATCAGTTTTATCTTTGAAAACTTTGTTCGCTTCTTCATCATCAGTAATTATTGGTTCGTCAGAGATATTTCCGCTTGTAAAAACAATCATATCAGTATCCAAATATTCAAACAAAAGATGATGAAAAGGCATATACGGCAACAAAATCCCAAGAGTATTTATCTTTCCTGTAATTATTTCAAATTTTTCAGTCTGATTATTTTTCAAATCACAAATTACTACAGGGCTTCTGAAAGATTTTAGCAATGATTCTTCTGAATTTGAAATAAAAGCATACTTTTTTGCAGCATAAATATCTTTTACCATTACAGCAAATGGCTTTGAATCTCTGATTTTAATTTTTCTCAATTTTTCAGCAGCTTCATAATTATGAGCATCGCATGTAAGGAAATATCCTCCCATTCCTTTTATGAGCAACACTTTTCCGTTATCAATCATTTGCGGGGCAGTATTAAGAATATCATTAATACCGGCGAGTGAATTTTTATCAAACAGCATTTTATATTCAGGACCACAATCATTGCAGGCTACAGGCTGTGCGTGAAATCTTCTGTCGAGTACATTTTCGTATTCTGACAAACAACTGCAGCACATTTCGAATTCCTGCATTGTAGTATTCTTTCTGTCATATGGTATATCTTTAATAATTGTAAACCTCGGACCGCAATTCGTGCAATTAGTCAAAGGATAATTAATTCTGTTCTTTTGATGCTTTATATCATTGAGGCAATCATTACACACTGCTATATCAGGGCTTACAATTGTAATACCCTTACTTACATCAGAACTTTTAATTATTTTGAAAGAGTCAAACTCTAAATTTTCTGTAATCGAAGTGTGGATATTTTCAATTTTCGATGCCGGAGGAGATTTTTCTTTAATGTCATTTATAAAATCATTTAATTTTGATTTTTCAGCATTAACATAAATTATTACGCCTTCGTTATTATTTTCCACAGTACCATTTAGCTTGTATTTATGTGCAATACGATATATAAAGGGACGAAAGCCGACTCCCTGCACAAGACCTTTTATTGTTATTTTTATAGTATTTTTCAAATTATTCATAATTCAAAAATAAGGATTATAATTTTAAAATTATAAGATTTTTTTTTAAAATAAACAACCGCTAAATATATTATAAAGACTGCCTAACAACATAGAATTACAGCAAAGTAAATAAATTTGCATATCGAGATTTTTTTACTTAATATTACATATCAATAAATTACAAGTTCTTTTTTGTTATTAAAAAAGGTCTTTTTATGAAAAAAATAGTTGAAAAAGTAACTGAGAGATTTTTAAATGACCAGAGCAGGCTCATTGATATTCTAATAGAAATTCAGAAGGAATTAGGCTATCTTCCTTCGGATGTAATAAAGGATATTGCTGATAAGCTCGGTATGTCTAAAGTGGATGTGGAACAGACCATTTCATTTTACCACTTTTTCTCAGAAAAGCCCACAGGTAAATTTTCAATTTATCTGAATAATAGTGCTGTAGCTAATATGCATGGCAGAAACGAAGTAAAAGAAGCATTTGAAGAAGCAGTAGGCTGCAAATTCGGAAGCGTATCTACTGACGGACTGATTGGACTTTTCGATACTGCATGTATTGGAATGAATGATCAAGAACCGGCTGCGATTATCAACGACGTCGTATTCACCAAACTTACCCCTTACAGAGCAAAAGAAATCGTAAAAGACATCAAACGAGGCAAAAAAATTGATGATATCATTTACGAAGGCTTTGGCGATGGTAAAAACAGCTCTGAATACGTAAAAGCGATGGTTTATAATAACGTAAGAAAAAAAGGACCTATCCTCGAGGATGATTATACTCCGGGTGAAGCACTGAAAAAAATCACAAAAATGACACCTCAGGAAGTAATTGAAGAAATTAAAATTTCCAATATTCGTGGAAGAGGCGGTGCAGGATTCCCCACTGCTCTCAAATGGCAGTTTTGCCGTAATACTGAAGCTGACGAAAGATACATCTTTTGCAATGCCGATGAAGGAGAGCCGGGTACTTTTAAAGACAGAGTAATCCTTACCGAAAGACCCCGACTTATCTTTGAAGGTATGGCGCTTGCCGGCTATGCAGTAAATGCAAAAAATGGCATTATCTATCTGAGATATGAATATAAATATCTTCAGCGGCATCTCGAAAATGTACTGGATGAGCTACGCAATAAAAAACTTCTCGGAAAAAATATACTCGGGAAAAAAGGATTTAATTTTGACATCAGGATACAGTTCGGAGCGGGAGCTTATGTATGCGGTGAAGAATCCGCTCTTATTGAATCTGCAGAAGGCAAAAGAGGCGAGCCGAGAGACAGACCTCCTTTCCCTGTGGAAAAAGGATATAAAGATAAACCGACTATCGTGAATAATGTGGAAACTCTATGCTCTGCCGTAAAAGTAATTTTAAATGGCGGTGAATGGTATAAATCATTTGGTACCAAAGATTCTACCGGTACTAAATTGCTCAGCATTTCAGGAGACTGCAGGTATCCGGGAGTATATGAAGTAGAATGGGGATTTTCTGTAAATGACATGCTCGATATGGTAGCTGCTGACCAGCCTCAGGCTGTTCAGGTAGGCGGTCCTTCGGGAAATCTCATTGGTCCTCATGAATTCGACAGAACACTTTCTTATTCGGATTTATCTACCGGCGGTTCTATGATAATAGTAGGAAAGCACCGGGATATATTAAAAGAAATTGTACTCAATTTCACTGATTTCTTTATAGATGAATCCTGCGGTTCCTGCGTTCCGTGCCGATATCTTACTTACATCCTCAGAGATAAGTTGATAAAAATAATAAACGGAAGAGGGGTAAATCAGGATATTGATGATATCGTAATGTGGAGCAAAACTATGAAATCCAACAGATGCGGACTTGGGCAGACTGCAAGCAATCCGCTGATATCAAGCATAAGGAATTTCAGGCACCTTTATGAATCAAGAATTCAAAAAGATGTGGAATACGACAGCGGATTTGATTTGAATGAAGCTGTAAAAGAAGCATGCCTTGCTACAGGCAGAAGTCCTTTACCATCATAAATTTTGAATAAATAATTGAGGATATAAAAATGGGTAATCAGATTTTAAAATTTACCATAGACGGAGTAGAATGCTACGGCAAAAAAGGGCAGTACGTACTTAATGCAGCTCGCGAAAGCGGCATTTATATTCCTACTTTATGTAATATCGAAGGGATAAAACCGAGAGGAGCCTGCCGAATCTGTACCGTAAAAATAAACGGCAGACTTATGACTGCCTGCTCTACCCCACTTGCCGAAGGTATGGAAGTAGAGAATAATACTCCTGAGCTTAATAATATCAGAGCATCTATTGTAGAAATCCTTCTTGTGGAAGGCAATCATTTCTGCCCTGCCTGCGAGAAAAGCGGAGACTGTGAACTGCAGGCTCTGGCTTACAGATTCAGAATTATGGCTCCGAGATTTCCTTACATTTTTCACAGCAAGGAAATTGATGCAAGCCATCCTAAACTGATTAAAGATCACAACAGATGTATTCTTTGCAAAAGATGCATCAGATCTATCAAAGATGATACAGGCAGAAGTCTGTTCGCCTTCAAAAGAAGAGGACACAATGTAATGATAAATTTTGATGAAGAACTTTCTATGAATATGAGCGATGAACTTGCTCAGAAAGCGATGGATATTTGTCCTGTAGGCTCACTGCTAAGAAAAGAAAAAGGCTTCGATGTGCCTATCGGCAGAAGAAAATACGACAAAATCCCTATTGGCAGTGAATTTGAAAGCTTTGAAAGAGCAGAAAAAAAATAATTAATTTAATAAATGCTTTTTGCATTAATCGGGAGAAAAGCAAATGAGTAAACCAATCGTAGCAACAACATCATTGGCAGGGTGTTTCGGATGCCATATGTCATTGCTGGATATTGATGAAAAGATTCTGGATTTGATTGAACTTGTTGAATTCAACAAATCTCCAATAAATGATATTAAAACTTTTACAAAAGAATGCGATATCGGAATAATCGAAGGCGGATGCTGCAACAGTGAAAATGTTCATATATTGCAGGATTTCAGAAAGCACTGCAAAATACTGATTTCACTGGGCGAATGTGCTATAATGGGAGGCTTGCCTGCTCTCAGGAATAATATTCCCGTAAAAGAGTGTATTGATGAAGCTTATCTGAATGGTCCCACTGTAAGAGAGAATAACATAAGCAGAATAATTCCAAATGATGATGAGCTTCCTGTATTGCTTAATAAGGTCTATCCATGCCATGATGTAGTAAAAATTGATTATTATTTGCCGGGATGCCCGCCAAGAGCGGAACTAATCTGGGAAGCTCTGGTAGCTCTTGTTTCCGGCAAAGAAATGGAATTGCCTTATGAAATAGTTAAATTCGATTAATTGTTAATTAAATAAATGGGTAAAAAATGGAAAAGAAAATAACTATCGAACCGGTTACGAGAGTGGAAGGTCACGGGAAAGTTACTATCAAACTTGATAAAGACGGTAATATCACCCAAAGCAGACTTCATATCGTAGAGTTTCGGGGTTTCGAGAGATTTATACAGGGACGACCATACTGGGAAGCCCCGGTACTGGTACAGAGATTATGCGGCATTTGTCCGGTAAGTCATCATCTTGCTGCTGCTAAAGCTCTGGATGTAATCGTAGGAGCAGGTCCTGACGGGCTAACTGCTACCGGAGAAAAAATGCGAAGATTAATGCACTACGGACAGATGTTTCAGTCTCACGCATTGCATTTCTTTCATCTTGCTTCGCCGGATTTATTATTAGGTATTGATGCCGACCCTGCAATAAGGAACGTAATAGGTGTGGCTCAGAAATTCCCTGAGCTTGCTGTGCAGGGTGTAATGATGAGAAAATTCGGACAGGAAATAATTCGTGCTACTGCCGGCAAAAAAATACATGGCACAGGCGCCATACCGGGAGGTATAAATAAAAATCTATCAGTAGAAGAAAGAGATTTCTTCCTGAAAGGAAAAGATGATAATGACCCGCTCAATATTGACCAGATGATAGAGTGGAGCCAGTCTGCACTTGCATTATTCAAAGAATATCATAAAAGCCATAAAGATTTAATTGATAACTTTGCATCATTTCCATCAAATCATTTGTCACTTGTAAGAAAAGACGGGGCGCTGGACTTGTATCACGGTGTACTGAGAGCAGTAGATTCCGAAGGGAACAAACTTCTTTATGATATTGATTATAAAGATTATCTCGGATATATTGCAGAAGAAGTAAGATCGTGGAGCTATATGAAATTCCCATATATCAAAGAACTCGGTAAAGAAAGAGGCTGGTACAGAGTAGGACCTCTGGCAAGGCTCAATACTGCCGATTTTATCCCTACTCCTCTTGCACAGAAAGAATTTGAAGAATATAAAGCATATACTAACGGCAAACCAAACAATATGTCTATGCATATGCACTGGGCAAGACTTATAGAAACACTCCACTCTGCCGAAATGATGAAAGAACTGCTATATGACAAAGACCTTCAGGGCAATGATTTGGTGGCAAAAGGCGAAAAAGCCAAAGAAGGCGTTGGGTTGCTTGAAGCACCGAGGGGAACTCTGTTCCATCATTACAGAATTAACGACGACGACCAGATTACAATGGCTAATCTGATAGTTTCCACAACGAATAATAATGAACCGATGAATATTTCCGTTTACGAAGCTGCAAAGCAATTTATGGAAGGGCAAAAAGAAATTACAGAACCTATGATGAATGCCGTAGAAGTAGCTATCAGAGCTTACGACCCTTGCCTTAGCTGTGCAACGCACTCTGTTGGTCAGATGCCTCTTGAAATTAGTTTGTATGACGGTGATGATAAATTAATAGACCAAAAAAGAACTTAAAAAATATGTAAAAATTGCGTTGGATATTAAATGAAATTGCTTATATTTGGATATGGAAATCCGGGAAGAAAAGATGACGGCCTTGGAAATTGTTTCGTTGAAGCAATAAAAGGCAAATCTGAGTTCTTTGATAATATTGATTTTGAATTTGACAGCAATTATCAGCTTAATATTGAAGATGCCGAGCGAATCAGAAATATGGATATGGTGATATTTGCCGATGCAAGCACTGAAGATATTGATGATTTTTGCTTTAGTAGGGTGGATGGCACGGGCAAGCCTGCTTTTACAACTCATGCCGCAAATCCCGAATATATTTTCAGGCTTTGCAGTGAAATGTTCGGTGCAAAGCCCGAAACCCTGCTTTTGCATATTAAAGGATATGAATGGGATTTTGAAGAAGGAATTTCTGAAAAAGCTGAAGAAAACCTCAATAAAGCTGTCGAATTTTTTATTAATATAATTAATAATCATAAATCGCTAAATGAGATTTCCGGAAGTTTGTTATCAAGTAAATGCCTGAAATAAATTGTTTTAAAATATTAAGGAGTTGGCTATGAGTCTTGAAACAACGTATATGGGACTTAAATTAAGAAGCCCTTTGATGCTTAGTAGTTCCGGTATTACAAATAATATCGAAAATATCGTGGATGCCGATAAAAACGGCATTGGCGCAGTAGTGTTAAAATCTCTCTTTGAAGAGCAGATAATTGCAGACAGACAGAATTTATTCAACAAGGATTCTATGTTCTTCTGGTATCCTCAGGCAATAGATTATATTGATAATATTACCAAAGAGCATGGAGTAGAGCAGTATATTAATCTGATAAAAGAAGCAAAAGACAAAACTGAAATACCAATTATTGCAAGTATTAATTGTGTATCTCCCAATATCTGGCCAGAATTTGCAAAAAGGCTTGAAAGTGCAGGCGCTGACGCAATTGAACTTAACGTTTCAATAATGCCTACCAATACAAAGCTCACTGCAGAAGAAATACACAATTCATATATTGATATAATTACAGAAGTAAAAAAATACGCAGAAGTACCCGTAGCACTTAAGTTAGGTTTTTATTTCACGAATTTGTTGTCTGAATTGACAAGATTCTGCCAGAGCGGTATTGATGCTATGGTATTATTCAACAGATATTACAGACCTGATATTGATATTGACCAGCTTAGGATTGTATCTGATAATTATTTGAGCGCCCCCGAAGAATTGAATTTATCTCTCAGATGGATTGCTCTTCTGTATAATCAGATTAAATGTGATCTTGCAGCATCCACAGGTGTTCATGATTACAAAGGCGCTATTAAGCAAATACTTGCCGGTGCATCCGCTGTTCAGTTATGTACTGCAATATATAAGAATAATCTTGATTATATCAGGATATTGAACTCTGAAATTCAGGCTTGGATGGAAATGAAGGAATTTACCAAAATTGATCATTTTAAAGGATTGATTGCTAAAAGACATCATGACGGTTCAGCATTTGAGAGAGTTCAGTACATTAAGCGTACGGTTGATACTAAGTATAAACCTGTTTCATTAATGTAGAATTTTATATTTTATTATTTTAATTAACTTTATTATTTACAAACTAATTCATTTATGAAAAGTATCATTAAACTGATTATTGAAAAATACAAAAATGACAGCTCGAAATTATTGGATGTATTGATTGAAATACAAAAAAGCGTAGGCTATATATCAAATGAGGCAATATCAATAATTGCAGAAGAATTTGACATAGCTCAGGTAGATGTGGAACAGACTTTATCATTCTTCCATTTTCTTACAAGAAAACCGGTTGGAGAATATACTGTCTATTTGAATAATAGTGTTGTATCCTTTATGAAAGGCAGAGAAGAAGTAGCAAAAGCGTTTGAACGTGAAGCAGGATGCTCTTTCGGTAGTGTTTCTGAAGACGGATTAATCGGCTTATACGATACTGCTGATATTGGTATGAATGACCAGGAACCGGCAGCATTAATTAACGGAAAAGTCTTTACTAATCTGAACTCCGATAAAGTACACAATATTATTAAGAATATCAAAAGACACAAAAGCATAGATGAAATAATTGATAACTATGGCGAAGGTATGAATTCCCATAAATTAGTAAAATCTATGGTTAATAATAACATCAAAAAAAAGGGACCCGTGCTTTTTGCTGAGCATGAAGAGTTTTCAGGCTTGAAAAAAGCTGTAAAGATGAGCCGAAAAGAAGTAATTGAAGAAGTAAAAGAATCAAATATCAGAGGCAGAGGCGGTGGAGGATTTCCTGCCGGACTTAAATGGGAATTTTGTTCAAAAGTACCCAATGAAGACAGGTTCCTGATATGCAATGCCGACGAAGGCGAACCCGGTACATTCAAGGACAGAGTATTGCTTACAGAATACCCCAGATTACTTTTTGAAGGTATGCTAATAGCAGCTTATGGTATCGGATGCAAAAGCAGTTTGATTTATTTGCGAAGCGAATATACTTATCTGAAAAACTATCTCAACAGCATTCTCGAAGATATGAGAAATAATAATTTACTGGGCGAGAATATTCTTGGAGTAGAAGGTTTCAATTTTGATATAAGAATTCAGTCCGGTGCCGGTGCATACGTTTGTGGTGAAGTGTCTGCCCTTATAGAATCATCTGAAGGCAAAAGAGGCGAGCCGAGAAACAAACCCCCGAATACCGTAAAATTCGGCTATCTCGGAAAACCGACCGTAGCTAATAATGTGGAAACTCTAAGCTCTATACCAAAAATATTATTAAACGGCGGAAAATGGTATAAAAGTATGGGTACTGCTGAAACAAGCGGTACAAAGTTGCTGAGTATTTCAGGTGATTGCCGTTATCCCGGAGTATATGAAGTGGAATGGGGGATGACTATCAGAGATATGCTTAAAATGTGTGGTGCAGACAGAGTAAGCAGCGTACAGGCAGGAGGACCCTCCGGTGAATGCCTTTCTCTTGCTCATTTTGGAAGAAAGATTGCTTATGAAGACGTTTCCACAGGCGGCTCTATGACTATTATCGGCAAAAACAGAGACCTGATAAGAGATGTAATTACTAATTACACGGAATTTTTTATTGAGGAATCCTGTGGCTCCTGCGCTCCATGCAGAAATATACCAGTGTTGCTCAGGGGTAAACTCCGAAAAATCCTTAATGGCGACGGTGTATTCAGGGATATTGATGATATGCTTGAATGGGGTTCGTATATGAATGTTAATCGTTGCGGACTGGGGCAGTCAGCTGCAAACCCCGTAATATCTTCAATCAGAAATTTCAGAGATTTGTACAGAGAAAAAATTCTTACAAATGATGATTTTGTAGAAACATTCGATTTGGAAAAAGCAACGCGTGATGCACGTGAATTAAGATATTAATTAATTTTTATAATAACAAAAACAAAAAAAATGGCTGATATAATAAAATTTAAAATTGACGGCAAAGAATGTACTGCTGAAGATGGAACTCTCTTAATTGATGCAGCAAAGCAAAATGAAGTTTATATACCATCGCTTTGCCATATAGAAGGATACAAGCCGGCAGGCTCATGCAGATTATGTCACATAAAAATTAACGGAAGGATAAAAACTGCCTGCACTACTCCGGTATGGGAAGGAATGGAGGTAGAAAATAACACTAAAGAATTAAACCAATCAAGGAAAGCAATCATTGAATTGTTTTTTATTGAAGGCAACCATCTGTGTCCTGTTTGTGAAAAAAGTGGTAATTGTGAATTGCAGGCACTTGCATACAGGTATCAGGTTTTAGCTCCAAGGTTTCCTTATCTTGAGCCTGTAAAAGACGTGGAAGCTACACATCCGAAATTATTTAAAGACCATAACAGATGCATTTTATGCAAAAGATGCATCAGAGTGATAAGAGATGATAGCGGAAAGTCAATATTTGGATTCAAGAGAAGAGGACATAAAACAATCATCAATATTGATACCAAATTATCTGAAAAAATAAATGATGAATTAGCTCAGAAAGCAATGGACGTATGTCCGGTAGGTGCACTTTTAAAGAAAGAAAAAGGATATCAGACGCCAATAGGTAAGCGAAAATACGACAATGCTCCAATTGGGACTAATATTGCAATTAAAGAATAACACTAATAAACTATAATTTGACAGGTGAAATATGGATTTTAAAACAAATTATTTAGGATTAGAACTTAGAAATCCACTAATAATCGGTAGTTCTACTCTTACAGATTCGTTTGAAAATATCAAAAAGTGTATTGATTTTGGAGCGGGAGGAATCGTTCTGAAGTCATTATTCGAAGAAGAATTAAGAGCAGACAAAGACAAACTTATGTATCAGGATGATAATTATTTCTGGTATCCTGATGCTATTGATCAGATTAATAAATACTCAAGAGAAAGAGGAGTAAACGAATATCTTGATTTAATCAAACAAGTGAAAGATTACAATTCTGATATTCCTCTCTTTGCAAGTGTACATTGCAACACACCTTATGAATGGCCTAAATACTCAAAAACTCTGGAAGAAGCAGGAGCAGATGCTCTCGAATTAAACATTTATATTTTTCCTTTTGATAAAGATATTGAAAGCCATGAAATCGAAAAACAGTATTATGACATTGTAAAAGAAGTAAAAGAGCATTCAGGTATTCCCGTAGCTGTAAAAATTGGTTATGGATTTACCAATGTTACAAGACATACTTATCTTTTGCAGGAATCAGGTGCAGATGGTCTGGTACTATTCAACAGATTTTATCGTCCCGATATTGATATTGAAGATGAAGTGGTAGTAAGAGCTGATGTATTAAGTGAACCGGGAGAAATTACGCAGGGATTGAGGTGGACTTCACTACTGTCGGGTATGCTTGATATTGACATTTGTGCAGGAAGAGGAATTCATAATGCTGAAGGTGTAATTAAGCAATTAATGGCAGGAGCAAGTGCTACACAGATTTGCTCTACTTTGTATAATAACGGGCTAGGCTATATTGACACTATTCTATTTGACCTCGAAAAATGGATGGAAAAACATTTTTATAATTCCGTAAGTGAATTTCAGGGAAAAATCAGTAAAGCCAGTAAGAATACCAAAGCATTTGAAAAAGTACAGTATTCTAAAGAGGATAAATCATCAATCAATTATGATTAGAAGGTTCATTGGTTTTTCCTAAACGGATTTAGAATTAATTTGAAATAAACCTTCCTTAGGTTTCTAACTTTCGGAAGGTTTATAATTAGAGTATCCTTAAAAATTCTGTTGTGCATATTGAGAGAGAATAAAAATTATTACAATGTCAATAAATCCTCCGTCCTGCCACACTTCGGCTCAGCTCAGTGTCAGGCAAGACACCTCCTTTCAAGAAAGGAGGAAAGGTATCCTGCTTCTCCTCATTCTTTTCCCCCTTTTTCAAAAAGGGGGTGATTTGCG
>CAZIXJ010000014.1:12260-17453 GCA_964542835.1 uncultured Hyphomicrobiales bacterium | reverse complement strand
CTATCCAGTCTTTGAAATATTGATGCGTTTTCATTTAGAAATTTACGCATAGCAATAAATGCCCGCATTATTTCAACATGAATTTTTGCGGCTTTTTCACTTTTTAACACACCTGATAGACCGGCAACACCTTGTTCAGTAAACGCATATGGCATTTTTCTGATACCACCATGAGAACTTGATATCACATTTTGTGATTTCAAGTTTTTATTATCAAACATAATATTATATGATGTAAAGTTTCTTCCCTGAATTGTTGATTTTATTTCTTCCCATTCTTCAGTAGTAAGCTGAAACATAAAATCATCAGGGAAACGTAGGATATTTCTTTTTACTGCCTGGTTCAGAGTTCTGGTTTCTACTCCGTACAATTCCGCCAAATCCCTGTCGAGCATTACCTGCAAGCCACGTATAGTAAAGATTTTACTCCTTATATCATCCGCTATAATTAAATCCGTACTCATTATTTGCTAATCTCTAAAATATCCAAATCAACGAACTACTTCTAACTAATTTATGAAAAAATAGTTGAATATGGAAAGATAAATTTTATTTATTCAGATATTCTATATCTGCTTCAAACCTCCAAGGTCTTTGAGACATTGGAAGTTTATTCATATCATATCTCCTCAAGCGAATTAAATATACTTTCCACAGAGCTTTTATTCATTTTAGAAAATGCAAACCATTTCTTGCCTAAGTCTTTCAGTGAAGCTCCGAGATGATATATTTCAGTATCATCAATCATTAAAAATCGGTCATGGCTGTTTTTGAATATTTTAATCTCGAAATTTCCGTATTGTTCATTTGCTTTTTTCACATCAGTTTTTAATTGCTTTGTTATAGTTTTTGTAAGCAAAACTACATTTACACTTGTTTCCTTTTTGGAAAGAATTGAAATAGTATTGTCATCAATGTAATTATCAATTGAAACAATACATTTCTTGGCAGAGCGAACCAAATCAGAAGCGAATTTATATGCATCAAAAATTTGACCGTCGAAGAATATGCCTTGAGTGGGGATGAGTTTTTTACTTTCAATAGCATCAAAAATGATTTCAAATTTCTTGTCATTTTCTAATTGTTTTAGTTCCATTCTATCCAGTCTTTGAAATATTGATGCGTTTTCATTTAGAAATTTACGCATAGCAACGAAAGTACGTATTATTTGCAAACTGATTTCAACTGCTGTATCACTTTTCAGAACTGTAGAAAGCATAGCTACACCTTGTTCTGTAAATGCATAAGGCAAATGACCTCCTAAATGCCGGCGAGAAGGTATCGCATTTTGCGATACCATAAAATCAACTTCATTTTCAGATAATTTAAATATCAAGTCAGGTGGAAATCTCTTTGGGTTTCTTTTGACTTGCTCACGAAGTCTAATATTTTTAACTCCGTACAATTTCGCTAAATCCCTATCGAGCATTACCTGCAAGCCACGTATAGTGAAGATTTTACTCCTTATATCATCTGCAATAATTAAATCCGTACTCATTATTTGCTAATCTCTAAAATATCCAAATCAACGAACTACTTCTAACTAATTTATGAAAAAATATTTGAATATGGAAAATGAATCTGTTCTTGTATTAAAGTAATGAGGCATACGATGTTTTCAAAACATCGGATGTCTGTTTCTTGCTTTCTTAACCTTCCGTTGAGTTTTCAGATGTCCGACATCTCAAAGATGTTGGACATCTTGTTCTTCTCTCCTCACCCTTCCGAAGGTTTGAAACTTTCGGAAGGGTTTTGAGGATGATTTCTAAAACATCTGATAAATGATTTAAAATATTAAAATTTCACAAATTCCACTCTTCTGTTCTGAGCTTTGCCTTCAGCGGAAGTATTATCAGCTAAAGGAACAGTCTCTCCCAAACCTTTCGATTTAAGATGATTTTTATCAATTCCCATTTCGATTAGTTTGTTCATTACTGCTAATGCTCTTTGTTCTGATAAAGAAAAATTCAGAGCATCAGCACCGTCGGAATCTGTATGTCCTTCCACACTGAAATTAAGAGCAGGATTGTCTTTCATTATTTCATAAATATTATTGATTACACCCATAGATTCAGGTTTTATGCTCGCTTTGCCTACATCAAACCTGATGCCGTGGGTAACGATTTTGCCGTCGTTTAATACTCTGTCATAGTATTTTACTCCGCCTTTGGCGATGCGAACATTTTTCAGATAATGCAAATGCTCTGCGTCAGCCCAGTAGCACTGAATAGAAAATCCTGTCGGCTCGCCCTGATATCTCGGAATATTGACAAGTCTCGTATCATCCATATACATTTTTAGTTTGCCTTTGGTATATGCAATGGAAATATGAATCCATCTGCCTTTTTCACTGTCAATTTCTTCAGGGTAAGTGCCTCTTATACCATCAATATCAATGTAATTATAGCTTATGGTAACCTCTTCATTATCACCATATTGTTGATTTTTAGTATCATATAAATTTAATGAAATTCTATTGCTGCCACCCGGCTTGTATATATCAAATTCGATAGTGAATATATCAGGCAGATAATCTTCTTTTGCATTTTTCATATATGGGATAATTTCAGGACTGCCATCAATAAACATTATTACTTTTTCGCCATTAAATTCTGCAATTTCTACTTGACCGGATACCAAATCCCATCTGGAAGGGAATTCTCCGTTTTCTTCATCAGCAGAAGGCATATCATCGAATATTATATTATCGCCGGGAACAAAGTCATATTTAGACCACGTAAGCTGACCTGTATTGACGGTAGAAAATGAATAAACTCTTGAAGGAAAAGGGTATTTATCGCCTATGGCAATTATTTTCCAGTAATAAGTTTTGTTTGGTTCTAATTTTGAATATTTAAACTGCGGGTTTTTGGGAGCCATTATCAGACTATTTCCTGATAAATCATCAAGATTATCAGCAAGATATACTTCATAATTCTGAAATCCCATATCATCAGGAATTTCCAAATCCCATGAAAATTCAATTTCAGTTTTTACTTCTTCTTCTGCATCTTTTGGATATACATTTCGATAATCTAATTCATCGCTATCGTCAACGGTTTGTCATGAGTTAGACTGATTAGTTTCTGTGTTTTCTTTTTTATCTTCTTTCTCGCCTTCCATAGTTTCATCAATTTTCTCTTCCATCTTTTCTTCAAGATTTTTCTCTACTCTTTTTTCGGCTTTTTCTTTAAGCCTTTTCCATAGTTGAGCGTCAGCGGAATGAATTGGCAATATAATAATTGTCATAATTAAAAGCAATAAAACATTTTTCATATCAAATACACCAATAAAGAAACATATTATTTAGAATACAATATTATAAAATTATTTTATTCTAAAAAATATATAAACAAAAAACTTTAGATAATTTAAAAAACATAATCTTCAATTTCAAATAACAACAAGAACAAATTCTCAATAAAATATTTTACAAAATTTTAATTAAGAGAATCCTAAAATACAAAGAATACTGCTATCTTGATTTTGAAATTGCGATTTTTATGAATAAAGAATTCAGTTCAATTTTATACGAAACAGACAAAAATCTCTGAACAATCAGGTATCATTTCATATATTTCTGTTTGAACTTTTCTCTTTTTTTTGAATAAAAAAATCCGGCAACAAAATGCTGCCGGATTATTATTGTTTTTATCATATTAAAATAATTCTATTCATTTGCCGGGTATGAGAGTTCAGAAGGAGCATTCATATAAATAAAGTATGCTTTACCTGTTTCCATATCACCGATAGTATTAATTCCGAATGATGGGATGTAAATATTACCGTTTATATCTTTTACGATAACTATGTCTGTTTCTATTGATTGAAGTGCGGTTTCAATATCCATAGAAGAATCTCTCAAATAAGAAAGATAATTAAGTCCTTTGCTTAGACTTATTGTTACTTCTTCCGGTTTTACTTTACTTCCGTTTACTGTAAGAGTAGTGTAATCAGAAGCATATACTTTGTAGGCATCAGTTACTACCCAATCACCAATAGTATTAATACTGTATTCCGGAATATGGATTTGAGCTTTATCGTTTTTCACTATAACGATATCATCAGAAATATTTGAAAAAACTACTGAAATATCTTTATTATCAGGAACAAGATTAGATGAAATCAAATTCCATCCTGTTACTATGTCAATTAAAATCTCTACATCTTCTGTAGTGAAGGTTGAATAATCACTCCATTCGCTAAATTTTGGTCCATTTTTGGATTTTACTCTCCAGAAATATTCAGTAGAGCCTTCCAGAATATCTTCCGGTAAGTCAAACGAAGTACCCATTATTGAGGTCTGACTGACAATGACTTCATCAAATGTATTTTCAAGAGAAATTTCAAGATCATAATCAGTAGCATGATTAATATTTTCCCAAGTAAATTGCGGATTAAGAATCACATCAATACTTCCATCATCAGGCTCATATAGCTGTGGAGATTGAAGCAGAGTAGTAAAACTGTTTGTTTCACTCCAGTTACTTTCATTACTTCCGTCTTTGGCTTTTATCTGCCAGAAGTATTCTGTGTTATATGATAAATTATATGAAGTCAGACTTAAACTGTTAGGTGTAACAGTTTCGGTATAATTACTTGAAGTAAATGTTTCATCAGTTGATATTCTGAAATCATATTCACTTGCTGTAGTAACTGATGACCAATCAAAATCAGGATTCAATGTCTGATTAATTGCATCATCCGCAGGAGTAGCTAAAGCAGGTGTTGTCAGTTTGGTTGTAAAACTCCATACTTCAGACCAGTTACTTTCCTGACTTCCGTTCTTTGCTTTTACACGCCAGTAATAAGTTGTATATTCTGATAATGGTGCCGTCAATGAATAGTCAGTAGATGTTAATCCGTCTGATGATTCTGTGATAGTAGAAAATCCGCTGTCATCAGAAATTTCAATTTCATATGTAGTTGCTCCTGAAGATGCATTCCATGATAATGTAGGATTAAATTCCACATTAATAGCATCATCAGCAGGCGAAGCAAGTATCGGAGGTTCAATTAAAGTAGTAAAACTCCATACATCAGACCATTCGCCTGAATCATTTGCATTTACTGCTCTTATTCGCCAATAATAAGTAGTAAATTCAGATAAATCGTTTACAGACTTTGTTAATTCAGTTTGATTTTCATCAAAAATCGTAGATGAAAAATTTTCTTCTACAGATAATTGAACAT
>CAZIXJ010000014.1:0-12160 GCA_964542835.1 uncultured Hyphomicrobiales bacterium | reverse complement strand
TGATTTTCATCAAAAATCGTAGATGAAAAATTTTCTTCTACAGATAATTGAACATCATAGCTTTCGGCATAATCTACATCGTTCCATTCCAAATCCAATGAAAGAGGTTGATTCATAGCCATATTTGCAGGGCTTTCAAGTTCCGGCGCTTCCGGAACCGGTGGCAGAGTGGTAAAGCTCCATATTTCAGACCAGTCGCTTTCACCTCGTGAATTTTTAGATTTTACTCTCCAGTAATAGGTAGTAATTTCAGATAATCCGCTAAATGATTCAGTAGTTTGCTGAGTATTTTTGTCAGATACAAAAGTAAACTGATCGCTGGTAGAGAGTTGAATGTCATAACTTGCTGCATAATCTGCTTCTTCCCATTCCAAATTAACTGTAAATGGCTGTTCTGCAGCCATATCAGCAGGCGTGCTTAAATTCGGCACGGATGGCAACGGGGGTAAAGTAGTGAAACTCCATATTTCAGACCATTCGCTTGGGCCACCGGAATTTCGTCCTCTTACTCTCCAATAATAGGTAGTGTTTTCAGATAATCCGCTAACAGACTTACTTGTAGTTGTTAAATTATCGTTAATTACAGTAGAAGAAAAATCTTGCTCAGTTGATAGCTGGACATCATAACTATCTGCATTTTCAGCAGCATTCCATTCAAGGTCCAAACTAAAATCCTGATCTATTGCCATATCATCAGGGCTTGATAATTCAGGAGGATCCACAACTGCTTCCATTGTAGTAAAACTTCTCACATCTGACCATTCACCGGCATCATTCATGTTTATTGCTCTTACACGCCAGTAATATGTAGTCAGTGAAGAAAGACCATTTATTGTAATTAAGGTGCTATTTATATTATCATCAACAATTTTTGAAGAAAAATCATCTTCTTCGGATAACTGTACATCATAGCTGTCTGCATAATTTACAGCATTCCATTCAAGATCTGGTGTAAGAATTTGTTCATCAGCCATATCATCAGGGCTTGATAATTCAGGCGCTTCAGGTACAGGTGGTAGTGTGGTAAAGCTCCATACATCAGACCAATCGCCATTCCCTCTGGCATTTACTGCTCTCACCCGCCAGTAATATGTAGTAATTTCCGATAAATTGGATATAGTTTTGTTCAATGATGATACATTGTAATCATATGAAATTACTGAGAAATTATTTTCTGTAGAAAGTTGAATATCATAACTTTCTGCATAATCCACCTGACTCCATTCGAAGTTAAGCTCGAATGCTAAATCTACAGACAAATCAGCAGGGCTATCCAAATTAGGAGCTGCAGGTAAAGGAGGAAGCGTGGAGAAACTGAAAGGTTCTGACCATTCACCTGTAGAAATGTCATTTTTTGCTCTTATCTGCCAGAAATACTCTGTATTTTGAGATAGTGTGATAGTATTCAAGGTATAAGAAGGAGCAGTTATTGTAGATTCAGTATAAAGAAAAGAACTCAATTCTGCATCGGCAGTAATTCTAAATTCATAGATATTTGCATTATCTACAGCATTCCATTCGAAGTCAGGATTAAATTCCTGATTGATACTATTATCAGCAGGAAGTGATAAATCAGGTGTGGCAAGCTGCGTAATAAACGACCATATTTCAGACCAATCACTTGTTTCAGATGAATTTTCTGCTCTGCCTCTCCAGAAGTATTCAACTCCTTTTTCAAGGTCATTTGTTTCAGGAGTAAAATTTGTTGCAGCTATACTTTGAGAATTTTTTCTGTCAATAATTAAATTTTCAAAAAGTTCATCTTCAGCGATTTCCAATCCATACGAAGTAGCGTTATCTACAGAACTCCACAGCATCAGAGGCGTATCTGTAATATCAACTGAATTATCCAGCGGAGAAGTTAAATCAGGTATGTCTAAAACTGTAGTGAACGAACGTATTTCAGACCATTCGCTTTCATCTTCAGAATTTGATGCTTTTACTCTCCAGTAATACGTTGTAGAATTGCTCAAAAGTCCTGCTGTAACATTACTTGTTAGCTCAGCTGTTTGTTCATTAAATATTGTAGATGAAAAAGTATTCTCTTCGGAAACCTGTACATTATAATTATCAGCATTTGTTACAGAGTTCCATTCAAGTTCGGGAGTAAGGGACACAGCAATCTGAGCATCAGCAGGAGCTACAAGGGTAGGAGACTCAAGTGCAAGCATCAATTCTGTATCTGCAGAATACAATGTTAATTCAGTTGCTTCTGTATTTGTAATTTCTAAAACATAAATTCCATCATGAGTTTCATCATATGAATTAATTGTATAAGTATCAGTATTGGCTCCTGATATATCAGAGCCATTTTTTGTCCATTGATACTCATTATTATCTCCTGCAACAGAAAAACTTAACTGAACTGTTTCTCCCTCTAATACAGACTGCGTTGATTCAGTTCCAATATCAGCCTGTGGTGAATAAGTGAAAAATTCACTAAATCCGCCTGCATTTAGTTCTAAATCATCAAATTGTAATTTATTATTCGCAACATTTAATCCTTTTAATCTGGGCATTCCTGACATATCAGGAATACCCGTAAAATCATTATGTTGAAGATAACAATAAGTCAATCTGGAATTATCAGTTGTATCGATTGGGACATCACCGGAAAAATCATTGTTGGATATATTAATTGATGATAAAAAAGTAAAATCGCCTGTTTCATCAGGTAAAGTTCCTGATAAATCATTATTACTTAAATCAATAGTTTGAAGTGTATTGATATTAGAAAGGCTGGCAGGGAAACTGCCTGTTAGGCTATTATTACTTGCACTAAATACTCGTAAAGAACTCATATTGCCAAGTTCAGTAGGTATAGAGCCTGAGAGACTGTTGTTATCTAAATACATTTTTACTAACTCTGAAGAATTTCCAAGTTCTGAAGGTATAGAACCGGATAAATTATTGTTGTTAAGATACAAATCGCTCAAGTTTGATGAATTGCCAAAATCACTAAGAATACTGCCTGTAAAATCATTATATGATACATCAAGTGTCTTCAATTTTGACATATTTGCAAGAACAGAAGGTAGTGTCCCGCTTAATTGGTTATTGTTTAAATACAGATAGTAAATATCACTGCCGGCAAATTCACTTGGCACACTACCTGTAAGGCTATTATATGATAAATTAAGCGTAACAAGAAGTGAAATATCAGCAAAATCAGAAGGAATAGAATTTGAAAAATTATTATTGTTCAGATAAATATTTTCAAGACTTCCAATTTCACTAAGGAAATCAGGTAAAGAACCTGACATGCTATTATTAGATAGATCTAAATTCTGAAGAAAATTCAGGCTCTGAAAACTGCTTGGTATATTTCCTGTTATTGAATTGTTTGATAATTCCAGATTCCATAAATATGTGATACTTCCCCAAGATGATGGTATTGAACTCGAAAAATTATTGTCATTAGCTTTAAAATTCCCAAATCCGGATATATTGGATATTTCTGTGGGCAATGAGCCATAAAAATTATTTCCGCTTATAATGAATGAGCTCAGATTTGTCAGGTTATCAATATCTGAAGATAATTCATCCTCAATATCATTGAATGAAAGATTAAGAGTAGAAATTGAGGTTAAATCATAAATTTCAGATGGCAGAGCCCCTGATATTTCATTATTATTCAGGTATAATCTTTCCAGGTTTGATAAATTGCCAATTTCAGAGGGGATAGAGCCTGATAAAGAATTATTCCCCAAATTCAACCATTCAAGAGAAGTCAAATTTCCTATTGTTGAAGGAATGGAGCCTGAAAGTGAATTTTCATCTAATTCAAGGCGTTCAAGTGTAGAAAGGTCTCCAATATCAGAAGGAATGGAGCCTGACAGACTGTTATCACCCAAGTCAATTCTGACTATATTTCCAAAATCTCCAATAGCACTTGGTATTGTACCGGAGAGGTCATTCTCGGAAAGTTCAAGTTTTGTAACATAACCTGTAACAGGAGCTGAGGTAGTAACTCCATACCAATCCTCCAGATATACATTTTGATTCAACCAACCGGTAGTATCAGCCCAATTGTCTCCATCCAGATTATTATATATGGCAACAAGGGCAAGCGAATCAGACTCTCTGTCAGCTAATAATTCCTTCGGTATAAATAGGCACGTGAGCAGGAAAAGTCCCAAGTATAATTTTTTCATGTTTTCACCTGTATTTATTTTAATTAATATTTATTTACACATTAAATCTGAAATGCATTACATCGCCGTCTTTTACTAAATAATCTTTGCCTTCAATTCTCAATTTCCCGGCATCCTTTATTTTTTGTTCGCTTCCGTAAGCAAATAAGTCTTCGCAATGATACACTTCCGCTCTGATAAACCCTTTTTCAAAATCAGTATGGATTACACCTGCAGCCTGAGGAGCAAATGATCCTTTTTTGAAAGTCCAGGCTCTTGTCTCTTTTTCACCTGCAGTAAAAAAAGTTTCAAGCCCTAAAATTGTATACGCTTTTTGTATTAATTTATTTAATCCGGATTCGTTAAGTCCGGCTTCTTTTAAAAATTCATTCTTTTCGTCATCAGATTCGAGTTCAGCTATTTCAGACTCAATTTTACCACTGATTACTACTACCTCAGAATCATTTGTCTGTGCATATTTTTTTACATCTCTTACGTATTGATTATCGTCAGAAATATCGCTCTCATCAACGTTACAGCAATAAATCTGTTTTTTCAATGTAATCAGATTAAGTTCTTTTATGGAATTAAGCTGTTCTTTGGATAGTTCAATAGTTCTGGCAGCTTTTCCCTGATTTAGAGTTTCAGACAAAATGTTAAGTACCGGCTCAGCAATTTTGGCTTTTTCGGAAATTGTTTTATCATGCGAGCGGAGTTGCTTACCGATTGTTTCCATCCTTCTGCTTACTACTTCAAGGTCAGCAAGAGCAAGCTCTGTTTCGATTGTATCAATATCTCTAACCGGATTTATAGTTCCGTCCACATGAACAATGTTTTCATCTTGAAAACATCTCACAACGTGGATAATAGCTCCAACCTCTCTTATGTTTGCAAGAAATTTATTTCCAAGCCCTTCTCCTTTAGATGCTCCTTTTACTAATCCTGCAATATCTACAAATTCTACAATAGTAGGGATTTCCTGTTTTGGCTTAATTATTTCTGTAATTTTTGTAAGTCTTGAATCAGGAACATTTACAATGCCTATATTAGGGTCTATTGTACAGAAAGGGTAATTTGCAGCTTCAGCAGGTGCTGCCGTCAGAGCTGAAAATATAGTGGATTTCCCTACATTGGGCAATCCCACAATTCCACAATTTAATTGCATAAGTCTCCGTAAAATCAAATTATTAAATTTACAAATATAAGCAGATTATAGGGATACAAAAAATTAATTATTTATTTTTTTTCTGCCCGGCTTCTCAGTCTTTCATTTAAAAATGGGGAATTTTCATACCACTGAGGAGTTTTGTCCGATTCTGATAACTCTAATATTAATTCGATAATAAATTCTGTATATTGAGTAACAGCTTTGTAATTAACGGGCTGCAGCAAATCATCGAATGGAGTGTGATAGATGTTGTTAAAAAAATCCATCAATATTTTCTGAGCGTAATTCTCTCTGATGTTCTTATAATCCAAATTATCCAAAATCAAAACTGATGGTATTCCGGCATTTGCATAGGCTATCTGATCTGATCTGTTAAATGCTTCAAAAGAAAGATATTCAGAAGGAATTTCTTTTACTTCAATGTTCATATTTCTGCCTGTTGTTTCCAAAAAATCTCCCAAATCAGAATAATTGCTCCCAACTCCGATTACGCTGTTAAACTCATCAATAAACGGTACTCCGTCTATGTTTATATTAGCTATGGTCTTATATTTGGGAAAATAAGGATTATCAAGGTAGTATTTCGACCCTAAAAGCCCGAACTCTTCTCCTGTAACTGCCATAAATACAACTGACCTTTCCAAATTATTTTTGTTTTGAGATAAAATTTCAGCTATTTCTATCAGAACCGATACCCCTAAAGCATTATCAAGCGCACCGTTATAAATTGAATCGCCTTCTACTGGATTTCCAACTCCAAAATGATCATAATGAGCAGAAATAATTATATAAGAATCCTTTTTTTTATCATTATTTCCCTCTATGTAACCTATTACATTAGGAGATTTGAATTCATTACTTTTTGACTTAATATTAATATCTGATAAAGCAGAAAAATTAAAACTCTTAAGAGTGTTTTTTTCTAACATATCATTGATATCATGGATATTATACCCTTCGTTAATAAATAATTTTTTGGCAAGAGATGGATTTAGAATAATATTAACATTGAATGAAGCGCTATAAGCAGCTAAAATCTCATCAAATCCATAATCTTTAAATGTATTATCCCATATTGTTTCCGAGAATTTATAATCATCTAGTGGAATCAGGATAGAGGCAATAGCTCCTCTCGAAATAGCCGTTCTGAATTTAGCTTCGGGGTAGCTGTGAATTGTACGGGCTTTTCCATTAAAATAAGAAATATCATCAGAATAAGGTTCTCCTTCAAAAAAAACAGCAATTTTTCCACTCACATCAATGTTGTGATAATCATTATAATCATATTCCGGAGCAATTATTCCATATCCTGCAAATACCATTTCTGTATTTTTTGGCAAAAAAGCATTTATACTGTATTTTGAAAGCAGATAGTCTTTATTTAATTGCAGGCTGTCTTTATTATCTCCATAATCAATTATAAATTCTGATGACTGCAATGGAGTATTTTTTAGTAATGGAATTTGCTGAAAATATGAATCTTTGATTTTTTTTATACCGGCTTCTTCGAACCTTTTTTTTATAAATTCGGCTGCTAAGTAACCGCCTTTTTGCCCTGTTCCTCTGCCAAGCATAGTATCGGATGCCAGCGAATAGAAATCATTTTTTATTCTAAATGATGAGACTTCCGCTTTCACGTCATTACCATTAATTGTATTTTCACTTAATAAGAAAGCAATGACAAATATATATAAACTTATATTTTTCATTTTACAATATAATAAAAAATCATATGATATTAAAAATCATATGATTTTTTATTTGGTATTTCTGCTCAATCCGAAAAGTTTTATAGTGTTAGTTTTCCGGGAATTGAAAAGTTACCTGATTTTTCAGATAAATTTTATATCCTTTACCAATTTCCATGTTTCCTAAAGTATCAAATAAACCGGGAATAAAGATATTGCCGCTGTCATCTATTAAAATTACTACATCATCTGCTATGGTATTCAATACATTATCAGGGGTCATACTGCTATTCCTTAAATATGGAATAAAGTTCCAGCCTTCATTAAGATTAAATGTGTAATCTTCCGGCAATACCTGTTCACCAGTAATTGAAAATTGTGAGTTTTCTGTACAATAAACTGAATAAATTTTATCAGGTGCAATATTATTGATAGTATTTACACCGAATGATGGTATGTAAATATTATTCATATTATCTTTTACTATAACAATATTGTCATCAATTTCAGAAAATACACTTGTTACATCAGCATCATCCGGTATTACATTTGCAGAAATGTAATTCCATCCTTCAGATAAATTGAAATCTATTGTTTTAATTATTACGGGCAGCATATTTAATTTAGTGAAATAAGCATCGATTCCGCCCGAATTATTTAATGTAAGTCCATTACCGAAATCAATATCAGCTTCATATCCACCTGTAACATATCCTAAATTATTTTCATCGCTTGTAATACTGTAAACATATTCTTTTCCGGTGCTACCGGTATTAAATGCACCCTGAAATTCACCTGATAAATTAAAAACAGCCATATAAATATCTCTGCTTCCATTGCTTGTAATAGCAGCTTCAGAAGAAAATTCCAAAGTATTGCTGAAAGTACCGGTTACAAAAAGGAAATCACCCAGTGTAAGAGCAAATGCATCATCGTAAGCGGAACTACCATACGAGTTACACCAAAGGAAATTACCATCAGAGTCAAGTTTCATTAAAAAAAAGTCTTCATCTCCATTACTTGTAAATGATATTGTCTCATCAGGTTCGAATGTACCTGTATAAATGCCGCATAGGTATAAGTTGGATTCTTCATCTGCTACCAAATCATAAACGAAGGAAAAATCAGATGATTCGGTACCGCTAAACCGTTTCGCCCACTGGCAAACCCCTGAGCTATTATAATTAGCTGTAAAGATATCATTGTTACTTATTGAATTCAAAACTATGGAATTACCGAAATCAGCTTCACCAACGAAAGTACCGGTTATATAAATACTGTTTTGTGAAATATCAATGGCATTATTTGAAGAAAAATCAAATTCATCACCTGAAATCTGTGAAGCCCACTGACAAATGCCATCTGTATCATACAATGCAACGAATGCTTCCTGAAAAGCAGTTGATGTAAGTGTAACGGAATTACCAAAGTCTATTGTTTCCTGAAAATTACCGATAAGTACAATATTACCGGCAGCATCTGTTGCAAGATTTTGTCCGTAATCTGAATCCAGGCTACCGGCATTTACAGCCCATATGCAATTTCCATTACTGTCGTATTTTGCAAGAAAAGCATCCTGCGAACCGTTGGATTCTATTGTTTTATCTCCAAAGTTTGCAATCCCTTTGAAATTTCCGGTAATATAAATATTATCATCAACATCAACGACCATTTTTTTTGATATAACATCCTGAATGCCATTAGCTGAAACAGTCCAGATAAAGTTTCCTGAAGAGTCGGTTTTTGTAAGGTATAAATCAATGTTACCTGAGGAAGTAAGCTCTGTTTCCCCAAAAGTTGCAGTTCCTTTGAAAGTACCTGTATAATAAACGTCAGATTCAGAATCAATAACTACAGCTCGTCCGGTAACATCTGATGAACCGTTGCCGGATAGAGCATTAATTGAATATGGCTCCATTAGTTCAGCATTTAAGGAAGTAATAAAAACCGAAATAAAAAACATGAACCACTTTATCATAATATCACCTTATTTAAATTATTGAAGACTCTTGGCTGCATCAAACATAGTATTTTTGAATCTCTGATATCTTTCGGCATTTGATCCTTGTAAAGTTACTCTCTGAAGAAATATCATCAGATTATTGGCTACCAGCACATTCATAGTCATACTGATGGTATCATCTACTTTTTTCTGGGATGATTCAATTTCATCCGTGTATTTTTTTAGTGCATTTTTTACTTCAAGAAATGCATCAACTTCGTTACCCTGTATATTGACAGTATTGAGACTGTTATAAGCAAATACTACATCGCCTGCAAGAAATTCTGCGCTGATAGATTTATCTTTCAAATCCTGATTCTGATCAGGTACAATCTGTGCGTTCATCATTACAAATGAACTTAATAATACAACAATCAGAACTGCTGCTTTTCTCATAATTACACCTTATTATTATTTATAAAATCAATTATTAATTACAAATCAAAATTTACGGAAAATCTGTGAAGTGATGTAGATGAGCCGTACATAGATAATCCATAATTGATTATCAATGTGCCGACATCAATACCTGCTCCTGCAGAAATTCCGGTTAAGCCCTTATCCAGTTCTGAAGCGGTAGTGCTTCTTATCTGATTATTATATCCTAAGCGGGCTTTTATGAATTTACCTAATGTCAATTCAGCTCCGGCAGAAAAACTTTTCAATCTTTCAGTAAAGTTGTCAAAATCACTGTCGCCGAGATGATGAAAATTAAACCCTACCAAAACCGGCAAACCCTGAAGTTTATGGCTAAAGCCAAGCCTTATATCAAGCGGAATATTATCTTTTGTACCGTCAATTCTCGTAAGTTGTGTACCGGCATGAAGTATTGACAAACCGAAATTGAGACGCTTTTCGGGAATTGTATAAAAAAGTCCTGCATCTACCGCCAAAGCAGAGGCGCTCACATTTTCCATATTCACAAAAATATACTTAATTCCTGCTCCATAATAGAAATTGGAATCCAGTATATCTGAATAACTTACACCTGCCATCAAATTATTTGCAGAAAAAGTACCGTTTAGATTACCGGATTTATCCGCATAATCAAAAGAACCGTAATTGGTAAATCCTGCAAATCCTGTAATTTTTCCATGATTTTCCACATCAAAAGTATAGGAAAAATTGCCCGAATTAATATCAAGCACGTGCTTCAGGAATGTCGCTGACAATCGCTTTTCTTCTACGGTATAAACAGCGGCGGGATTATAAAACACCGAGGCTGCGTCGTTTTCCATAGATACAAATGCTCCTGCCATAGATGATGCTCTTGCATCACTTATGTATCTGAGAAAATTAAATGGTGAGTCGGTAGCTCCCATTTTTACTACAGAAAATAATATGGCTGCTATAAGTAAATTTTTCATTTTTTATTCATTTAGTTTTTTATTAGCTTCAAGCATTTTTTCTTTAAAAATTTCGGGTGGCTTTACAGGCATCTTGGTTTTAGCGTTTAAAAATGCATGCTTTGTGTAACCCGATGTAATTAAAATACTATTAACGAAGACTTCGTAATTGAATTTTATATAAGGTTCGCCAGCCCAGTTTACCAAACCTTTTATAATAAGCAAATCGTCGTAAAATGCAGGTTTGTGATATTTTAAATAACTTTCAGTAAGTGGAAGATGATAACCGTATTTTTCAAATTCAGAATATGGAAGTCCGAATTTTCTCATCAGGTCAGTTCTTGCCACTTCGAAATAAATCAAATAGTTAGCATTATACACAAATCCCATTTTATCTGTTTCTGCATATCTTGCTCTTAATTCCAGTTCATTTTTTAATTCAATATTATTCATTGTATTTTTCACCTAAATTTCCGAAAATATCAATCAGTCGTTCAAGGTCATCCTGCGAGTAAAATTCAAAAGAAATTACTCCGCTTTCTTTGGATTTCGGAGTAATTTTCACATTGGTTCCAAATGATTGTCTTAGTTTATTTGCAGTATCTTCCAGTACTACCTGCGTTTCTTTATTTACAGGCGATTGCTTTTTTTTCTTTTCAGGCAACTTTTTGCCTGCTGCAATGTCTCTTATAAGTGATTCTGTCTGCCTTACTGACAACTTTTTATCAGTAATGGCTTTGAATGCAGAGAGCATCTGTGTCTGGTCTTCAAGTGCAAGCAGTGCTCTTGCGTGTCCCATACTTATTATACGCTTTCTCAGTGATTCCTGGACTTTATCCGGTAATTTCAGCAATCTCAAAAAATTAGTTACTGTAGAACGCTCCTTTGATACTCTTTTAGATACTTCTTCCTGTGTATAATTGCATTCTTCAATAAGTCTGTGATAGCCGTTAGCTACTTCGATAGGATTAAGATTTTCTCTCTGAACATTTTCTATGATTGCAAGTTCGAGCATTTTTTTGTCGGAATCAATATTCATTACGTAGCATTCTATGCTTGTAAGTCCGGCTTCTTTTGAGGCTCTTAGCCTTCTTTCGCCTGAAACAAGTTCGTATCCGTTTATTGATTTTCTAACGGTAATTGGTTGTATAAGTCCATGCTCTAAAATGGAATTTTTCAAATCATCGAGAGCTTGCTCATCGAATTCATCACGAGGTTGATAAGGATTTGCTCTTATTTTATCAATATCAAGAGTAAGAAGGAAATTTTCATTGGGATTACTTTCTTCATTGTATTTTTTCTTCTGTTCGTCTGAAAAATCCACTGAAGGCAGTAATGCACCGAGACCTTTACCTAATCCTGTTTTTTTTGACTTTACCATCTTTAAAATATCTTAAATTAGTTAAATTATAATTTACTAATATAATAATTTATAAATTAATATTATCAGATAAATGATAAATATTTCAAAAAATCATTCTTCAATTTTTCTATACTTAAAATAATAGTTATTTTTGTAATTATTTAACCTTAATCAATGAATCAAAAATGCCGGAAGATGTGAAAGAGATTGCCAGAGCAGAAAATGATAAATTAGAAAATCAGGGGCCAAATAGTATGGAGACAAATATAATCAGAAACTATTTGGATTTACTGACATCCCTCCCCTGGGGGAAAAATAGTGCAAAAGAAGTAGATATCAAAGAAGCTAAAAATATCTTAGAAAAAGACCACTATGGATTGGAGAAGGTAAAGGAAAGAATTATTCAGCATTTAACAGTGATGAAGCTTAAAAATAATCAACAAGGCTCAATACTTCTTCT
>CAZIXJ010000013.1:0-17938 GCA_964542835.1 uncultured Hyphomicrobiales bacterium | reverse complement strand
TCGCGGTCGCGACGGGAATCTCGTTCGGCCGCAGGCGGGCCGGGTCGACGTCGACGGTCACCGTCCCGTCCACCATGGCCAGAAGTCGGTCGAGGATCCAAAGATTTATATTATTTACTTTATTGTTATAAAAAAAAACGAATTAAAATTAAAAAAGCGGATTACTTAAGTAACCCGCTTATATAATTAATAATCAGAAATAATTATGAAGATAAATAATGAAAAAATCTTATTTTACAATAAGCAATTTCTTCGTAATTCTGTTCGCTGATGTTACGAGAGAATAGTAATATACACCATTTGCCAGCTTATCAGCATTTAGTTCTACTTTATTTATACCGGCTTTTGCAATACCTTCAAATAATACAGCAACTTTTTGACCAAATGCATCAGTTAGAATAATTTCTGCATATTGACTTGTTTCCAAATTAAATCTGATAGTGGAAATATTGCTTACCGGATTTGGTTCTGCCGTATAAAGTGCAAATGAATTTTCTTCAGCAGAATTTACGCTGACCCATCCTTCAGGCATTACTTCTACTACAGCCATCTCAGACATCATATCACCGCATGCATTCGATGCTACGCAGTAGTATTCGCCTGCCTGATCTTCACTGTCTATGACAATATCAAGTGCTGAACTTACTTCTCCATCAATTGGATTAAAATCTTTGTACCATTGATAACTGTCTGCATCAAGAGCAGTAATTTCAAGGTTCAGATTTGAGTTCATTTCTACTTTTACGGTATCCTGCTCAATATTACGAGTAATTTCAGGCAAAGGCATTACCGTAAGCATTGCTTTTTCTGTTACAAACGTAACATCACCGGGTACAGTAGTTGCAGATAAGTGATATTCACCAATATTCGAATCATTTACTTTAGAAATATCAAGTGTATTTGTATTGGTGCCGGAATAGTTCAAATCATCTTCCAGTGCTATATCATCTTTGTACCACTGAAATTTAATTTCATCAACATCCTGACTTGCTACTGCATCAGCAACAAACTGCATATCCTGATTTTCACATATTTCCTGAGAAACAGGCTCTGTATTAAATGTAATGCTGTATTCCGGTGCTTCACTGAGAACATAATCAGTAGTAATTGTACCGCAAAGGGCTTCTATCACTACGTAGTAATAATTTCCATCCTCAAGATCTTCCGAAGTTACTTCATTTATTACAAGTTCGGAAGATTCTACACCACTGTATTTAGGGTCATTATTTTCAAGCATTACATCGAGATTTTCAGAAGAGTCGAAGAAATACCACTGGAATTTATCTTTATAATAAGGAGGTGTAATACCTCTCATATGAGTTTCTACGCCTAAATATACAACATCACCTACTAAAGCAAATCTGTCTTCAGTTCCCTGAGTTTTATTCAGATATGTTTCTTTCAGGATTTCAGGCTTTGTAAGGATGTAAACGGCAGCAGTATTAGACATAATCGGCTCTTTTCCTCCGGTTACTGAAATTTCACAGGCATAATACCCGCTGTTTTTATAAGTAGTTCCTTCATCAAAAGTGAAAAGAGGGTTAGTAGCTCCGGCAATAGCTTCGCCATCAAAATACCACTGATATTTAATTTCGGCGCCATATGTAACAGTTGCAGATACATTCAGCATTACAGTAGTATCTCCCTGACAGGTAAGAATATTTTGAGGGTCATCTACTATCGTAATTTCAGGCATTACTGCATCAGCACCTTTATAATACTCATCCTGATATCCTCTGTAATCGTCATTGTAGTCAGTATTTTCGTGGCGTGTTCTTTGCTCTTCATCCAATTCGAGATTTACCGGATTTTCTGCAACCAGCCCTGCCGATACTCTTATGATATGTAAATTGTCATCGTTTTTATAAGGAGGCTTTTCAAAATTTGATTTTGCATCTTTTCCTGATATTGATTTCCATCCTTCATAATCAGAATAAGGCTGACCGTTATGAAGTGCAAATACATCATTTTCAGTATAGTAAGTGTTTTCATCAAGTCCGATTTCACCGGAATTCATTAATGAAATTACAGGTGCATCGCCGATAGCAGAAAATATATTTCTGTATATTTTAGCATTTTCATTCGCAATCTCTACAGTAGGACTATTATCGGAAATATTCTGTATAGAATTATAAATCACATAAATACCGGCGTTATCATATGATTCCAGTGCGATATTATCTGTAAGACCTACTACCATATTATTACTGAATATTCCTTGGCTGCCGTGAATTTTTACGGCAGAACCTTTACCGCTTATTACAAAATTATTCTGATAAGTTTCCAGATTGGTATATCCCATATAAAGAGCATTATAATCACCCGTACCGCCAATTCTGAAATTATTTTTTGTAATTTTTCCGTGAGGTGCATCTACTATCTGAATACCGGAATAATTTTCCACTCTTAAAGTTGCATTTTCTTCAATAGCAGTATGTCTTCCTGAACCATACATTTTTATCAGTACATTTTCATCAGAAAGTGATTTCGATAATAAATCTTTGAAAAGATTATTTTTTATTACCGAACCGTTAGATACAAGAATCGGATTTTTCATCTTTACATTCAGCCCTTTGAATTCATTATCTTCAATCAAAGTATAATTAAGTTTGTCTGAACCGGCATAGTTCTGAACAATACCATAATTTGTCAGGTCATTAAATTCACAATTAGTAATTTCAAGGTGTCTGAAATCGGTTCCGTTATAATTCTGCTCAATTCCGGTACCGCCATAATTAAATACGCAGTTATTAATCACAATCGCATTGCCGTTATTAAATTCAAGAGCTTTCCCAAGCCCGCTTGGCATTTCGAATGTAATACCGCATATTTCAATATTATACATATTATTCATTCTTACCAAAGCATCGTCCCAGGCAGTACCGGTTACTCTGATTTTTACATCATCAGGGTCGCAGTTACCGGATTTGAAAACAAATTCATAGTTTTTATTTAACTCATCAAGAGGGAATTCAAGCATATCATCGTAAGTACCAGGCTCAATAATAAAATTATAGACTCCTTCACCGGCAATACCACTGGATGTAATGTAAGAATTAAGCTCTTCGATAGTTTTGAATCCTTCGTCGCCACCGATAATATAAGTATCAGGTACAACAGGAGGACCTACAGTTGATACAGGACCTGTATCATTATCTGTATTTTCATCGCCTTCCAAATTAGCTGAGGCAGAGATAACGTAAGGAGCAAGTGGAGTTTTCGGTACGAAATTGAATGCTCCGAGAGTAACATCTACACTCTCGTCAGATGGCAAATCTCCAGTCCATTCATAAGGGTCCTGAGATACACCATCAATTTCCCATTCTATATTAAGTGATGTCAGATTTTTGGCGCCATAGTTATGCAAAGTTACAATTATATCCTGCTCTCCAAGAGAAACGTTACCTTTAGGCTGAACTATTTCAGTAATGCCTGCATCATCAAGAATTGGAGTAGTATTTTTGGTTAAATAATTGTTATCGTTATCCAAATCTCCATCATCACCATTTATATAATCAACCCATACTTTTACGTAAAACGGCAGATAGTAATATTCATCTTCAGGATAAGTGAAATCGACAGTGCCGAGGTCGAAAGAAACCATTGAATTGCCTGCATTCATAGTGCCGCTCCAATCAACAGACCCCTGATATTCCCCGTTGGCTTCCCAGTGCAAGATGAATTTTTCTGCATCTTCGCCGTCAATCCATTTTACTGAAGCAGAAACTTCATACTCACCTTCGTAATAAGGCTGCGATGGAAGAGTAATACTGTTTACAGCTATATCAGTACCTGTGGCTGCAACTTCTATTGTATAGTCTTCACTTTCTCCGAATCCGCCTGTATAGCAAGGTCCATTATTAGTAGTGCCGTAAAAAAGTCTCACTCTCATTCTTGTCTCACCTTCAGTTGCATCTTCAGGTATAGTAATAGTGCCGGTATAATCATCGCCGGATTCAGATAATTCAAATAATTCAGTGCTTGTATCATTATCAAATTCTTCGTCCTGATTGAAATCTATCCAGACAAATGCAGAATAAGAACCGTAAGGGCCTGAATATTCCACAGTAATATCATAAGTTTCTCCCGGAGTTACTTCTGTGGAAAGGTTGGTATAATCTTCGTATCCATCATCAGAAGCATCGGATGAGTTATCTATGGTGTTAAACTCCACTCCTGTTACGTATTCGTCCCAGCTTGTATCGGAACTTGGTTCGCAGTAGTCTGCTCTGGCTGCAAAAAAGCCGGTGATTAATATGAACAGACTAAATCGTAAGAATTGTTTCATTATAGTGCCTCAAGAAATTAGTAAAACAAATTATTTCATCTATTTCTACAATTAATTTCACATATTAATAAAATATTCATTAATTACAATATAGCAAATTATTATATTTTACACAAGAAATAATTAAATATTTCATAATTATTTTTTATTTTTGCAGGTATAGCATTTTATGAAAAAATACTTTTTTTTAATTTTACTTTGCCAAATTACTAATTATTATGCGTGATATGAAGAATGCAATTTCAGAAATATTTTTAAATTTTATGGCTCCGGAATATTGCATCGTTAATAATATTCCCATAAAAGAGCGAAGTGATATAGAATTTTTAAGCCGTGAATTTTTTGATTCTATTGAATATTCGATTAGCACCAAAGATATTACGATTCGTATGCAGGAAAAATTTCAAAAAGACGAATTGCACATTAACAGGGCAAATGCACTTCTGAATATTAAGATGAATGAGGATTACAGAATTATACTGCACAATCTCAAATACGGTAAAATGCAAAATCTCGGTTACGGAATGGGAAAATTACTTGGCAAAAAATTGGATTATGATAATATGGATGATTATGATATTATCTGCCCCGTGCCTGTCCATAAAATCAGAATGAGAGAAAGAGGCTATAATCAGTCAGAGCTTATAGGCAAAGGTGTATCTGAAATTCTGAATATTAATTTTTCGCCGGATTTGCTTATAAGGGAAAATTACTCTGTATCTCAGACCAAGCTGAGTGCTGAAGAGAGATTAAAAAACGTAAAAAAATCATTTGCGGTAAATCCTGATTATTCTGTAAAAAATTTAAATATACTTATAACAGACGATATTCTTACTACAGGCTCTACCCTTAATAACTGCGCCCTTGCTCTGTTGGAAGCAGGAGCAGAAAAAATTGATGCAGCCACACTTGCTCTCGCATAAATTTTGTATTTTTGTAATTATATTTATTACAATAAACGGAGAAAAATAATGAGAATTATGAAAGATAATACTTTAGCTGTGAGTATTGATATTCAAAGCAGATTATTTCCATTTATGCAGGATGCCTATGATTTGCAGAAGAAAACGATTAATTTGATAAATGGAATTAAAACCTTGAAAATTCCAATTATTGTTACAGAGCAATACACAAAAGGTCTGGGAGAAACCATCACTCCTGTACAGAAAGCACTCGGTGATGAATATAAACCAATTGAAAAAGCAGCGTTCAGCGTAGCAGATGACGAAAAAATAATGAATGAAATCAAATCCCATAACAAAACAAATATAATAGTATTTGGTATAGAATCCCACGTTTGTCTGTTGCAGAGTGCATTAGATTTGAAAGAAAAAGGTTTTAACGTAATTTACGTTACTGATTGCGTTTCATCTAGAAACATCAATGACAAAGAAATTGCATTAAGAAGAATGGAAAATGAAGGAGTAATTTTAACAACTTATGAATCGCTACTTTTCGAATTATTGAGATATTCAGGTTCAGATGAATTTAAAGCAATTTCAAAAATTGTAAAATAGCGGTGATAATTTGAAAGAATGGAAAGCGAGTTCGTTACTCTTCGTTAATACTTTGATTTGGGGTGCTACCTTTATGTTCACAAAATTCGGACTGGAGGATGCACCGCCATCTTTGTATATTATAATGAGATTTATCATTGCTTTGGTATTGTCGTTAATTTTTTTCAGCAAGCATTTGAAAGGCATTGATAAAACTATTCTTTGGCAGGGATTATTGCTTGGTGTTTTTTTTAGTGCCGGATTTGTATTGCAGACTTACGGACTGAAATTTACCACCGTTTCCAAATCGGCGTTTATTACAAGTCTTACCGTTCCCATTACTCCTTTTATTTTCCTTTTCGTAACAAGACGTAAAGTAAAGAAATGGTCTTGGGTGGGAGTGATTGTAGCTTCTGCCGGATTGTGGCTGTTTACAAATCCTACTGTAAACGACCTGAATATAGGAGATATATTCACGTTGTTTTCTTGTATTTTCTGGGGGCTTTACATTACTTTTATGGATGTATTCACAAAACACAGAACTACTTTTGCAGAAACCGCACAAATGGTAATTTTGCAGTTTGTAGCTGCTGCTCCTTTTGCAGCAATATTTTTCTTTGCATTTGAATTTCAGACACTGAACGTAAACTGGACGCCTAATTTATTAATTTCTCTTGCTTTTAACGGAATTATGGCATCATTTCTCGTTACGTTTATCCATACAGGAGTGCAAAAATATTCCACCCCTGTGAAAGCAGCATTAATATTTTCATTCGAACCCGTAATAGCAAGCATTATAGCTGTGATATTCCTTAATGAATTCCTCAATCTGAAAGAGACTACCGGTGCGATAATACTGCTTTCGGGAATATTAATATCAGAGCTTGGAGGCTATATTTTCAGAAAAAACAAAACACAAAAAATGTTTTAACATTGATATTATTAGTATCAAATGTTTGGGACTTCAGAAGATAAAATATTTGCTGTTTCTTTTAATATAATCTCTTTTGCTTCTTTTATAGACTTGTTTTCAATCTTGGCACCCGCTGAGTTCTTATGACCTCCGCCGTCAAATTTTGCGGCAATATCTCTTACAGAATAATTTCCCTTGCTTCGGAGAGATATTTTCACTTCATTGCTTTCGGGAAATTTTGTAAGCAGTATTCCTATTACTGCACCTTTTACCGATAATGTTTTTTCTACGAAACCCTCAATATCACCTTTTGAGGCTTTATAGGTTTTGATGATTTCTTCGGGCAGCGAAATAACTGATACCTTGTCATCAAAAAATAACTCCAGACTATTGAACGCATAACCAAGCAATTTGAGTGATGTAAGTTTATTCTGATTATAAACATTTTCATATAATCTCACAGGGTCTGCTCCGCAATCAATCAGATGTGCCGCTGTTCTGAAAGTGTCCGCATCAGTTCGCGAATGTCTGAAATTTCCCGTATCAGTCATTATTGCTACATAAAGTGCATCAGCCGCAGGTTTTGGTATTTTGAGATTAAGCTCTTTTGCCCATTGGAAAACTAAAGCTCCCGTAGATGAGGCTTCTGTATCAACGTATTTCAAATCAGTGAAATCAGTGGGATTAATATGATGGTCTATCATTATTTTTTTGGCTTTGCTTTTAGATACACTTTCTTCCAGTGATTTCAATCTTGAAGGATTATTTAGGTCGAGAATAAATATCAAATCAGAATCAATAATATTATTTCTGTGTGATTCATTATAAACTGTAACTTTTTCAGCACCTTCTAAAAATACGAGGTTTTCAGCCAAATCATTATCAATAAAAATTTCGGAACTTTTATTAAAATTCTCACTTATAATATACTTTACGGCAATCGCTGAACCTATTGCATCACCATCAGGATTTGTGTGTGTAGTAATAGCTATTGCCTTGGATTTTTTTATGAGTTCTGCTGTTTCACCGGAGAAATCTTTCAAATTTTTATGCATATTCAATCGTTATATCTAATACAATTATGCGATAACGTAAATTCTTATTAAAAATTTTAATTGCTAATGGTTGAATTTTTTTTTAAATTGAGAAAATTTTTTAAATAATTTTGATTTTTATTATATGAAAATATTATTAATTTGGTTAGTTTTTTGCTTATTTAGTATAAAATCTTATTCGACAGATGATACGTGGTATAATCTCGATTCACCTGAATATCTAACTTCTCAGACCGGATTTTCCTCTAATGACCAGTCTTATGCAGGTACAACCGATTCGGAAGGAAATTTAATTATAGCGGGATATTTTGAAGGGAAAATGAATTTCGGGAACAGACAAATTATCAGTAATGGCGATAAAGATTTGTTTGTAGCAAAAAGAGACAATGAAGGAAACTGGCTCTGGGCTATAAATGCAGGAGGCAAGTCATCCGATTATGCTTATGGAGTTACTACTGATTCTGATGACAATGTATATATTACAGGTTATTTTTATGATAAAGTCCGTTTTGGAAACTATGAAATAGAATCTTCGGGCGTTTCTGATATTTATGTTGCATCTCTCAGCAGTAGTGGAGAATGGAGATGGGCAGTGAATGCCGGTGGAAGCTCTTTTGACAAAGGTATTGCAATTGCAACTGATAATTCGTCAAATGTATATGCTGCCGGAGTATTTCAGTCTTCTGCTGATTTTGGAACGGAAACGCATATATCCAAGGGCAGACGAGATATTTTTATTGCAAAACTTGATTCTGATGGAAACTGGATTAATTCTGTAAGCCTTGGAAGTTCCGGGCAGGATGAAATAATGGATATTAAAATTTCTGATAATAATGATGTTGTAATAGGTGGTTTTTTTAATTCAAGTATTACGATTGGTTCTGATACTTTAATTTCTGCCGGGCAGGATGACGGATTTATAGCGATAGCAAATGACGACATAGTCTTTTCGGCTGCGAATCGTTTCGGGAGTTCTGCAAAAGATGCACTTAATACATTAACCATAGCAGGAACTGCAATATATGCCACAGGTTACTTTTCAGGCACTGCCGATTTTGATGAATTTGAAATAATAAGTGAAGGCGGAAGAGATATATTCGTAGCCGAGATGAATATGAATGCTGAATTACTACAGATAATTTCAGCAGGAGGCAATGAGGATGATGAAGGAGAATCATTGATTTATGAAAATAATAATATTTTTGTAACGGGATATTTCCGCTCAGATGCTGATTTCGCTGAATTAAGTATAAGCTCCGACGGTCAAAGTGATATATTCCTTGCTAAAATCAATTCAGATTTTGAATGGGATAATATCAATACAGGCGGTGGAACATCTGTAGATCTACCCGTAGAAATTCTAAAATCTGAAAGCAATTTATATGTTATTTCCAATTTTTTCAGAACTACACAATTTGGAACTTATTCGAATGAAAGTGCAGGCGGATATGACATTTTGATTTCTCAGGCATCAAAAACAAGTCTTACCTGGAATGCCTCTGAGAACTATTATGGTTTTCAGGATTTCGCTGAATCCCGTAGTATAAATAAAGATATAATGGGTAATAAATACATTACGGGTAGTTTCTACGGACAATTAACTTTTGGCAGTAACATACTAAATGCACAAAAATCTTCTGACGGTTTCATTGCAAAATCGGGACCTGCCGGCAATTACATTTGGGCAAAAACCATAAAAACAGACAGTGATGCAACAATTTTTTCAGTTGATACAGATGATGAACTAAATGTATATGTGTGTGGTTCATTCTCCGGAAATGCTCAATTCGGCAACATTGAAAAATCATCCAACGGTCTGAAAGACATTTTCGTTGCAAAGCTTGATAAAGACGGTAACTGGCTTTGGGTAAATATTGCCGGAAACTTCTATGACGATGAGGCATATGACATAGCATATTACGATGATAACAATATTTATCTCACAGGTTATTACTCATTTAATGTTGATTTTGGAGATATTTCTCTTTCCGGTAGCACAGCCAGCAGAATATTTGCAGCTAATGTTGATTCCGAAGGGAACTGGGTATGGGCAAACAGAGCAGGAGGAAACGGATATGATATTGGTTATGCCGTAGCCGCTGATTCATCAGGTAATTGTCTCGTTACAGGTATTTTTGAAGGAGATGCGAGTTTTGGAGATGATGATATAGTATCCTACGGCAATGATGATTTCTTTATTTCGAAATTAAATTCCGATGGCGAATGGATATGGACCAACAGCAGCGGCAGCAATACATGGAAAGATGCCGCTTATGATATTCAGGCAGATGCAGACGGCAACGTATATTTAACAGGGCAATTCAATAATTTTGCTACTTTTGATGACTCATATTTAATCAGCAAAGGCGATGTGGATGCATTTATAGTTCAGCTTGATTCAAACGGCGAATGGGGCTTTCTTACCTCACTCGGCGGCAAATCATTCGATACAGGCACATCGCTGTATTACAATAACAATGAATTATATTTTACAGGCACTTTTTCTGACACTCTCATTGCTGGGAATCAGGAATACTACGCCCTTAATGAAAAAGATGTTTTCTTCGGTAAAATTGATATATCAGACGGTTCATTTGACTGGATAAAAACTGCCGGCAGTTCAGAAAATGCTGTTGCAACAGGTGTCTCGGGAGATGAAAGAGGCAATCTGCATTTTACAGGCAATTTTTCTGACTCTATCTCTTTAGATAATCTAATTCTCACTAACAATACTAAAGTTGACAGGAATTTTTTCGTAGCTTCCTATGGAAATAAAACACCTCCCTATCAATGGAATCATAAAAAAAATACCGGTGCTTTTGCTGAAGTTATAATCCCGGACAGCATAAATCCAATGATAAACGGCGATAATTTTTCCGAGTATGATGCTGTAGGTATTTACTATAAAAAAGATAATGAAAAAATATTCGGTGGTTTTGCTCACTGGAATAATGAAACTCTTACCATAAAAATTTGGCAGGACGACGAAACTACCAATCTTCAGGATGGCTTCATTACCGACTCTACTTATAAATATGAATTATGGGACTACGAAACCGAAAAAGTCTTTTCTACAAGTGTTTACTATTCCGGTGGCAGCGGTACTTTCAGCGAAAACGCCGAATCTGTAATCCGTTATTTACCAAAACCTGAAGAAGACAGTATTACCGTCAGTCTAAATCCGGGCTGGAATTTTATTTCGGCTTATGTAATTCCATTTGATGAAAAAATTGAAGATATTATTTCAGAAGCAGAAGAAGATATTGTAATAGTAAAAGACGGTCATAAATTCTACATACCGAAATATTCTATCAAAACTATGGATGACTGGTATCATAAAAATGCCTATAAAGTATTTGCACGCGCCGAAACAGAATTTGAGATAAAGGGGTTTTATTTCCCAAATACTTCCGGTTCTCTACAATTAAAAGAAGGCTGGAATATGGTGCCATATTTAAGCAAAAACGCAATGCAGATTACCTATGTATTCGAATCACTGACAGATGATAACATTTTAATAATAGCAAAAGATGATGAAGGTAACATATTCCTTCCTATCATCGGAATTAATGAAATCGGTGAGATGAATCCTGGAGAGGCTTATTACATATACGTAACTCAGGATATTGAATTTGTATTTCCGAGCCAGTAATGAAAGTATTATCATTAATATTGTTTTTTACATTATTCAAATTATCAGCTTCTGATGATGAAATTGCTATTGAAAATACTGTTCAGGAAAGATTCATAGAGAAACACAAATTAAATGAATTTGTTAAATATCCTAAAAACAAAAAAAAATTAATCAGAGCTTATAATTTCTGGGAAAACAGAAATTTTAACGCTGACAGAAAATTAAAAACCGATATTTCGGCAATACAATCTATGACATTTGATACTCTATATCCTCATCAAAGCTGGCAGGAACTGGGACCTTTTCAAAAGCCCGATAAATCATTGCCGGCAATATCAGGAAACGGAAGAGTAAACGTAATAGAATTTGACCCTAATGACTCAACGATTATTTGGATAGGTTCAGCAGGAGGTGGAGTATGGAAATCGGAAGATTCCGGCAAATCATGGGAACTTTCTGCTGATACTGACTTTATGTCCATAGGTATTTCTGACATTCTCATTTCATATGATAATTCTGATATAGTTTATGCAGCTACCGGAGATGCTTCAGGAGTTCCTCTTTTCAGAGGGTACAGCAGAGGGCTTATCCGTACTACCGATGGCGGTGATTCATGGCACAGAATCGGTGATGAATTTATGCTGCGAGACAGCATAGTAATATCAGATATAATCCAGCATCCGAAGAATCCCGAAATACTTTTTATGTCTGCTACAGGTGCAATAAAAAAATCCACTGACAGAGGTGATACGTGGAATACTCTAAAAAAAGGAGAATGGTACCGCTCTATGAAAATGCACCCTGAAAATCCTGACATATTATATGCTGCTACCTTTTCGCACAGAGACTCCACTTTCATCTACAGAACCAAAGACGGCGGAAAAAACTGGACAAAATCAGTAAAAACTGATACCGTAGTAAGAACAGAACTTGCAGTTACTCCTGCAGCACCAAATCATATTTATGCTCTGAGCGCTCATCAGGTAACTGGTGCTATGACTGAATTTATATACAGCAACGACACCGGAAATACGTGGCAGAGAATATCACCTCATATTGATACTCTTAATCTCAATTATGCACAGGGATTTTACAATCTTACTCTGATGATAGACAGCAAAGACACAAATAAAATCACTGCCGGTGGCGTATTCTTTTACCGAACAAATGATTTCGGGAAAAGCTGGATAGAAATGCAAAGGAATAATATTCATGTGGATTATCACGATTTTAAATACAATTCATCAGATTCTGCACTTTATATTGCTAATGACGGCGGAATTTACAGACTTATTAATTATCACAGTATTGATAATGATACGCAACCAATCTATGAAGACATAAGCAAAGGGCTTGGCATTACTCAAATATACAGAGTTGCACTTAATCACAGAAACGACTCCCTATTTTTTATGGGTACTCAGGATAACGGCACATACAAATTCGATTACGGAGAATACAAACATTCTCTCGGTGCAGACGGTATGCAGTGCTTTGTAGGCAATGACAATCAGAATATAGTATATACATCTGATCAGATGGGTAATATTTACAAATCCATTGATATGGGCAATACTTTCAAAATGATTTTCAAATTTCACTGGCAGGAAAGAAAGCAATGGCTCAGGCAATTTTATGTTAATCCACGAGATGCTCATACGGTATATGCTGGTTATGAAAATATCTGGCGAACTTATACAGGAAATCAATGGGAAATAATTTCTGATTTTGAAGGCAGAGAGACCATATCAGCAGTAAATGTATCTGAAGCCGATACAAATTTGATTTTTGCTGCTAAAAAGAACAGACTTTACAAATCTTCAGATAATGGAAAAAATTTTAATCTTACATTCTCAAGCCAACCTGCTATCAGCTATATTTACAGCGATGCATTTAATACTTCAGAATATTATTTCTGTATGTCTGGCTATGTGGATTCATTAAAAGTATTCAGGTCGCTTGCCGATGATAAAATTGAAAATATTACTTATAATTTGCCGAATGTACCGATAAACTCAATAATCAAAAATCAAATGAACGGAGATATAATAATTGGCACGGATGCAGGAATATATGCACTGGAAAAAAACAGTAATAACTGGAAAAATATCGGAAAAGGATTTCCAAAAGTAATAGTAAATGAAGTGGAAATACTTTACGGAAAAGGTGATTTGTATGCAGCAACTTTCGGAAGAGGTCTATGGAAGCTCAATCTCTGGAATTGCGAAATTGCTCATCCTGAAATATCGCATTCAGGTTTTATTGAAATTTGTGAAGACAGTAGCGTAAAAATCAATTACAGAGAAGCATCTCCTGCAAATGAATATTTCTGGTCGGATGGCAGAAAATCCGATACAATCAGCATAAATAAAGACGGAGAATATTACATTACCGCAGTTTCGCCTGAAGGCTGCATAGCTAAATCAAAAAAATTAAAATTAAAAACTTACACAAAACCAATTCTCAATCTGTTATTGCTTTCGGGAAATCCAGTTTGTGAAGGTGAGCCGGTAAGATTATTGGCAGATTTTGAAAAACGTGATACCACAGGCAAAGATAATTATCATTATTTATGGTCGAATGGCGATACTACTTTTTCTGCTGCTATTTACGAATCAGGCACTTATAATCTATATGTATATTCGGATAAAGGTTGTTCATATACTACTGAAGACTATGAAGTTATAATTTATCCAAAGCCTGATAAACCAAAAATCGAAAGAGCAGGCAAAAATCTGATAACGAATGAAGGCGAACTTATAAGATGGTACAGAAACGGCAAAATGATTTATTCCGGCGAATCACATATAATAGAAATTGATTCGCTCGGTACTTATCAGGCAGAAGTATTTGATGCCAATTTTTGCAGCAATATGAGCGATACTTTTCAAATAAAAATCAGACAGGATAACGAAATAAATCTAAATATTTACCCTAATCCCTTCAGTAATATTTTAAAATTTGAAGGATATTTTGATGCGAAAATTAATTTCTCATATAAGATTTTCGATGTGAGCGGAAAAATAATTTTCAAAAGTGAAATATATGAAATTGAAGATTATTACTATGAAGAAACAGATTTGTCGCATTTATACCGTGGATTATATTTTATAGAAATAAATGCAAACGGTTATAAATCCGTTTTTAAAATAATAAGGCAATAGTCAAATATTTTTACTCATTTTAAATTATCCAATAAAATTTGTAACTTTTTGGATTATATTATTGTCTTAATAATAGTATATGTATGTAAAATTGAATTTTTAATATAAGGGTGTTATGCAATTTAAAACAAAAATGCTAACGGCAGTAATTACAATACTGCTGCTTACCGGAATGAAACTGGAAGCTCAGACTAACAACGAAGAAAATACAGGCAGCAACTTTTACGAAATACAAAGTTCCATGGAGCAATACTGGGATGGAGTACCAATAGAAGAAAGAAGAGGCTGGAAACAATATAAAAGATGGGAAAATTTCTGGGAAGAAAGAACTTATCCCGGTGGTGAATTTTATGATGCTACCAAAATATACCACGAAGTAAAGCAATTCGACAGTTGGGACAAACGGAATAATTCCACATTAAGTTCTGAATGGAGGTCCCTCGGTCCTGTAAACGAACCGGATGCAGATGATAACAAAAGTGGACTGGGAAGAGTAAATTGCCTGAGAATTCATCCCGATAATCCTGATGAATTGTGGGCAGGCGCTTCCACAGGCGGAGTTTGGAAATCTACAAACGGAGGAAAAAACTGGACTAATTTCGATTTTTCTCAGTTTTTATCAATAGGCGTAAATGATATTGCTTTCTCAGAATCAAATCCTGATGTGGTATATGTAGCCACAGGCGATGCATTCGGGCTTGGGCATTCAGCTATGCAAAATTACAGTATAGGAGTTATAAAAACTACAGATGGCGGTAATTCATGGAAAGTAACAAATTTTTCTGCAGACATAGATAACAGACTTTTAATTGGCAGAGTAATAGTTCATCCTCAAAATGAAAACATAGTAATAGCGGCTACAAGCAATGGTATATTCAAATCTACTGATGGTGGCAACAACTGGAATAATACAAGTACAGGTACATTCTTCATTGATATGGAGATGCACCCCGGAAATTCTGATATTCTATATGCCTCTACTTTTTCATGGTCAGGTAACGGACAAATATTCAAAACTACAGATAACGGAGATAACTGGGAATTAGTCAGATCAATACCGGGTGCCGTGAGAATTGCACTAGCCGTTTCTCCGGCAGCTCCTGATATAGTATATGCTCTCTCGGCAAGAGTAAACTATAACTCATTCCATTCTATTCAGATTTCTGATGATGCAGGTGAGAATTGGTTTATAGTAAGTGATTACACCAGCAATCCTAATTACCTGGGAAGACTTTTCGGAGAGGGTAATGATGCACTTACAGGTCAGGGAGCTTATGATCTCGCTATTGCAGTAAATCCGAAAAAATCAAACGAAGTCTATATCGGAGGAATAAATATATGGAAATCAATATCAGACGGTACAAGTTTTTCAATATCAAGCCATTGGTTTGGTGCTAACGGCTTGCCTTATGTACATGCCGATATACACGATTTGATATACTCAAAAGACGGCAATACGATATATTCCACAAATGACGGTGGAGTTGATAAATCTACAAATGGAGGTAACTCATGGACAGGTATTTCTGACGGACTTGTAATTACTCAATTTTACAGAATGGGAGCGTCTGATCAGGACCCTTATTTCGTAATTGGCGGTACGCAGGATAACGGTACAAGCATACTCGAAAATGGAAAATGGAGAAATGTACTCGGTGGCGACGGAATGGAATGTATCATAGACCCGACAAATAAATCAAGAGTTTACGGTACGCTCTATTATGGAGACATCAGAAAATCCAATGACGGAGGAAAGAATTTCTTTCAGTCGCTCAGCAGAAATCAAACAGGAGAAAATGCCGCATGGATAGCACCTTTCGTTCTTGACCCCTCCAACCCCAGAAATGTTTATGTAGGTCATCAGAATATCTGGAAATCAACAAATTACGGTTCCTATGGTTCATATGAAGCAATTACCGACTGGAATGGCTCAATTCTGAGAAATTTAGCTGTTGCCCCTTCTTCTGCATCTACCATTTATGCATCTTCTCTTACAAACCTAAAGAAGACTACAAATGGTGGAAATTCATGGGTTGATATAATGAATTCCGGTACTGCAATCACTTATATTGCTGTACATCCTGATGATTCTGACAGAATATGGGTTACAAAATCAGGCTTTTCTTCTAATGATAAAGTTTGGGAATTTGACGGCGAAGAATGGAAAAACATTTCCGGTAATTTGCCAAATGTACCAGTTAATTCAATAGTATATCAGAAAGATTCTCCCGACAGAATTTATGTAGCTACGGATGTGGGAGTATTTTACAGTGATTACAACTCGGCTCACTGGCAAAGATTTGGCTCAGGGCTTCCTAATGTAATAGTATTCGAACTTGAAATAAATTATACCAATAACAAACTGAGAGCTGCTACTTATGGGAGAGGTCTTTGGGAAACGGACCTTGAGTTTTGCAATATCGAGCAACCTGAAGTAGAAGTAATAGGCGATACAGAATTTTGTGACGGAGGCAGCGTTACTTTAAGATTAGTCGGAAATTACAATGATTTTGAATGGTCCACAGGCTCTAAATCCAATAAAATTACAGTAACAGAAAGCGGAGCCTATTCTGTAAAAATTTCCGACCCTACCGGATGCGAAGCAAGATCTGAAGCAGTATTCGTTACCGTGTATGAAGTTCCCGAACTGGAAATTACTACTGCAAACGACAAAATGCTTTGTATGGACGGAGAACTTTCATTACGTGCCAATTTTGGAATGCAGGATTATGAATGGTCCACCGGTGAGACTTCAAGGATGATTACAGTTACCGAGCCGGGAGAATACTGGGTAAAAGCGAAAACTAACGAAGGATGCGTAGTAGAGTCTGAGATATTTGAGGTAGTTTACAGCATACCTGATAAACCGAAAATTGTACAAAACGGGAAAAAACTTTATTCTACAGAAGCTACCAGATACCAGTGGTATTATAATGATGACAAAATACTTGGTGCTACTGATAGGATTTATGAAATGAAAGATGGCGAAGACGGTGAATATATAGTACAGATTTTTGATGATTCCGAATGTACGGAATTCTCGGACGCTTACAATGCAATAGTAAGCGTAAATGACCTTCAGAAAGGAGAATTTGTAAATATCCATCCTAATCCGGGAGACGGAGTATTTAATACCGATATGAGAATTCTGCGCAGTAATTACATAAGCATAGAAGTAACTGATATGAAAGGAAATACGGTATATACTTCAGAAAATATATCCAATGATGGTATAATTCGTACAAATTTTGATATTACTGAACAGCCTGCCGGTGTTTATTTTGTTTCTGTTTCCGGCGATGATTTCAAATTTGTTAAGAAAATAATTAAGAAATAGAATATATTTTTGATTGATTCCATCAGTGTCCGGCGTTTTAAAAGAATGTCG
>CAZIXJ010000012.1:0-17986 GCA_964542835.1 uncultured Hyphomicrobiales bacterium | reverse complement strand
ATTAAAAAAAAATAAAAAATCTTAATCGAAATAAAATAAATCTTGCATATTTACAATAAATATATTAACTTACAATTTAAATTTTGTATATATTTCAATATAAATGAGTGCCAAAGATAAAAATACCGATAGATTTGAATTTGTAGAAAATCTTCAAATGCCCTATGCCGTTTTTAAAAAAGATGGTGAAAATTATATATTATCAGACAGCAATGTTTATTTTAAAGAAATTTTTGATATTTCAGAATTTGATAAAGACATCAAATCAATATTCATAAATGAAAAAGATGAAATTGTTTCGTTTTTAGATAAACTTAAGCAAAAAGACAAATTATCCGTATATCATAATAAATCAGATAAATGCTTTGAATTTAGCATCTACTTAATAAATGACAGTTATCATTTCATAGCCACAGACTGTACTGAAATTCAAAATTTAAAAAATGCCTGGAAAAAGTCCGAAGCTCTGTACAAAGTAATTTTTAATAGTGGTAATCAGGCAATAGTGTTTCTTGATAAACAGACAAGAATCAGTGCTTTTAATAAATATGCAGAAGAGCTTGCAAATCGCGTACTCGGAATGAATCTGCAATTAAACAAAAGAATGATAGACCTGCTGCCCGATGATGAAATTGATAATTTCTCATCTCATTTTATGGAAGCCCTGGGCGGAAAAAAAGTAACCATCGAAAGGCAGAAAGATATTCAGGATTCATTCAGAAAAGATTGGTTCGAACTTCTTTATCAGGGAGTTGATGATTTAGGGTCAGGCGTCCGCGGTGTATGCGTAATTATTAATAATATAACTAAACGCAAAAGATACGAACAGGAAATGAAAGACCTTATTACCGCATTAAAGCTGGCAAATAAAATAACAGATGAAAATATGCAGCACATCCAGACCTTAAATGATGAACTTGCCGAATCAGAAATTGCCCTAAAAGAATTAAATGCAAAAAAAGACAAGTTTTTCTCGATTATTGCTCACGACTTGAAAAATCCATTTCAGGGATTTCTCGGACTCACAAAAGACCTTGCTGATAATTTTCATAAATTTAATCTTGATGAGCTTAATGAATATTTCTCAATTTTACACAGTAATGCAAAACAGCTTTTCAAACTTCTTGAAAATTTACTTTTATGGTCGAGAGTACAGAGAAACTCCATTGATTATGAGCCTGAAAATCTGAGAATATTTGATTTGATTAACATTAATATTGATATTCAAAAAATTAACATTAATAACAAACAACTTAAAATTACTAATGATATTCCTAAAGACATCGAAGTCTTTGCTGATTTGAATATGCTAAATACTATTATCAGAAACTTGCTTTCCAATGCAATTAAATTTACACCAAAAAATGGTGAGATAACTTTCAGAGCTATTGACAAGGGCAGTTATTTCTGCATTGAACTGGAAGATACCGGAGTAGGTATGGATGAAGAAACTCAAAATAAATTATTCAGAATTGATACTCAGATTACTACAAACGGTACAGATGATGAAACCGGCACGGGTCTCGGGCTTATACTTTGTAAAGAACTCGTAGAGAAAAACCGGGGAAAGATTTTCGTAGAATCTTTACCTGGCAAAGGAACTACATTCAAATTTACAATACCTGCCGCTAAAGAATAATATCTACTCAATTTTTTACATATAAAAATTTTGAAAATATACTGATTTTGTTTAAATTGTGTTAATTATTTGTATCTTTTTAAAAAACAGGTTATTATATGATTAAAATCATTTTCTCTTTACTTTTTGCAGCAACTGTTTTGAGCGCTGCTGATACTGTTACAGTACAGACTTTGACTTTCGATTCGATTTATACCAGAAGAGGAGTGTGGACTTTTCCTGATAATCCGAATGAATACAGAAAAATTCTTATGTCCTACACTTTGAAATGCGACCCTAAAACTCCACACGATAAATTTAATTGCGGCGAATGGGATTATCTTACTTATACTACTGTTCATCAAAACACTGGTGAATATGACACTACATATGCAAATCAGCCTGTTTATATGATAGGAAGGTCAGCTCCCGATACAATTTATTACAGCGAAACTCCACAAAACAGGAATTATGAAATAAAAAAATCTGCAAGAGAATTTATTTCAGGAGAGAATGAAAATATTTACTCTGAATTTAATAACGAAGAGCAAATGCCTCTCAATCTTTTAATAAAAAAAGGCAGCAGTCATATCAGGTTTTTAGTGGGCAGGGATTCTCTGCGAAATTCAGATTTGAGTAAAGCAGTACAAAGATTAAAAATAAAGACAAATCTCAACGAAGGTGATACAGTAAAGAATATTAAAATAAAAGCGGCATATTCATCTGATTCGGATTTTCAGAAATTTGATGAGTACATATTTACGGATGTTTATGATTATCATTCTATAGCCGGTGAAGATGGTGTGCTGGATTTTGTATTTAATGAAGAGTTTACATTAAACCCTCTTAGAGGTATTTTATTTGATATTGCCATAGATACAGATAAAGAATTTGAGATTCAATCAGCAGACAGAGGCAATACTTTAATATCAGGTTTGAAAAATGGAGATATTACCGATTACTTTATGCAATTTGACGGAGAATATGACTTTATAGAAACTGATATAAATGAAGAATTAAGTGGTGTAAATAAATTCTCCATTGAAGGTTGGTTCAGAATTGACGAGTGGAAACAGTGGACTCATTTATTTGGAAAAGGCTCCAGAACAGTAGTAGAACTCGGACCTGAAGAAGGACAATTATACTGTATGATTAGGTCCTACGGCAATACTCACGGTAATATCAAATTCGCAGTTCAAAAAGGGAAATGGTTCCACCTTGCAATGATTTTTGATGGCAGCGGTGAATCAAACAGAGATAAATTAAAGTTATATATTAACGGAATTGAAAAGAACCTTGCATATACAGGCAGCATCCCTTCACGAACAGAGAATAATGACATTCCGTTTACTATAAGCAGTCTCCGCCATAACACATCTGCATTAAACGGAGCTGCAGATAATATTCGTATCTGGAATAAGGTTTTATCTGAAAATGATATTATTAACAGAATGTACATAAGTGATGTGAGTAATTTTGACGACTCAGAATATCTTATTGCGAATTATCACTTTAATAATGAAAATGACGAAATAAATTCTTTTGAAGATAAATTCAATATAAATCTTTACGGTATGCCACAAATTGAAGAAAAGAATTCTGAAGATTTATTTTTTGATGCATTCTTATTGAATTACAGACCTGATGCAGAGCTTTTCAGTTATGATAATATTGAATATAATGAATTAGATAACACTATCACATATAATGAAGAATTAGAACCCGTATCAATTCTTGAGTATGAACTTGTGGACGGTTCACCGGAAATTATTAATCAGCAGATGGTATGGCTGCCGGGATACGTATATGATACAGATGCAGCCGGAAACAGAATAGACTCTGTATATTATGAAGCTGATAATATGCTTATTAATGATTCATTTGAGTATATTTCTGCAATAAATGAGAAATATAACAATTTTGAAATAGGCAGATTTATTACTCCTTATGGTATCAATCTTGATTTGGGTCCCGATGGATTTGAATGGATGTACGATGTAACTGATTATGCTCCGCTTCTCACAGGTGAAGTAGAGTTATCTGCCGGAAATCTTCAGGAATTAATTGACTTGAAATTTTATTTTATAAAAGGCACTCCAGCAAGAAAAGTAGAAGAAATTACACAGATTTGGGGAGCAAGACGCTCGCATTCATATGCAAATCTTGATGAGGATAAAGTATTGAGCGCAAAAGAAATTTCGCTTAATCCCGACGCTAACCAGTTTAAAGTGAAAACAAGACTTACAGGACACGGACATCACAGCAATACCGGAGAATTCCCTCATTGCTGCGAATGGAAAGACAATACCCATTATCTCTACGTAAATGGTAATGAAGTGGCAGACTGGAAAATTTTCAGATATACAGAATGTGGCGAAAATCCTGTATTTCCTCAGGGAGGCACTTGGCCCGGAGCAAGAGAAGGATGGTGCCCGGGAGATATTGTTTACGATTATGAATATGAAGTAACTGATTATATCACAGGAAACAACGCTACTTTCGATTATGATATTACGGATGTCCCTGCCAATAATGAAGGTATGGGAAAAGGTAATTATGTAGTAGCAATGCATTTAATTCAATATGCAGAATCAGAATTTGATAATGATGCTGAAATATATGACGTTATAACTCCTAATAACTGGGATTATTACTCAAGAAAAAATCCGATTTGCAATGACCCTGTTTTTAAAGTAAGGAATAACGGAACATCTGATATTACCTCTCTCACAGTAAAATTTGGTGTTTCAGGAAATGATATGAGTGAATACACTTTTGATTTATCAGGCTCACCGATTGCACCTAATCAAATTGAAACTTTACAACTGTCTGCAGGTGATTCAGAATTTTGGTTAGGCAACGGAGAGAATATATTTACAGTAGAAATAGCTGAAATAAATGGTATTGGTGATGAATATCCTGATAATAACATTTCCCAAACCGATTTTGAAATGCCTGATTTGTTTGAAGGTCCGGTAATCATAGTTTACAAAACAAATTTAAGAGCAAATCATTTTTCATATGAAGTATTGGATGCTAATGGAGAGCAGGCATCTGACCTTAATCCAATTTCAAATAACCGCGTTTACAGAGATACTTTGTACAACTCCAATGAATGTATGACTTTTAATTTAACTGACCAGTATTCCTACGGATTAAGCTATTGGGCATACCCTGACCAGGGAAGCGGATATTTGAGAATTGAAAATATAGACGGCGATGTGCTGAAATCGTTCAATCCTGATTTTGGCAGAGGTGTATTTTATTCTTTCAGAATAGGAGAGCTTTCTCATGTAAACGATGCTCAGATGGAATATCTCGTTAATCTTTATCCAAACCCTGCAAAAGATGTAGTTACAATAAATTCTACAATGAACTTTGGCAATACCGAAATAAATATTTATGATTTGCTCGGAAACCGAGTAACAGCATTTGAGAAATTTATCAGTGAAGGAACAGAATTTGAAATAAATATTTCAAATTTATCTACAGGAGATTATTTTATTGAATTTAAAACAGAAAAATACAGATTTACTAAAAGATTTCTGAAAAAATAATTTGGGAAATCACGTTATTGTAAAATCCGTTTATGCAGTGATTTTGAAAAACCCAAAACAGTCTATTCGGCAAACTCAGTATGTAAATAAATTTTGCAAAATATAATTATTAAAAATTACGCCCGGCACTTTCTAAAGTGTCGGGCGTATTTTCAAAAAAAAAATCAACTAATCATTCTATCTCATAATCATTACAGGTTTGGATAATACGCTTTCATCAGTAGTTAAGATTATAAAGTATGCTCCCTGCGGCAATCCTTCAGTATTGAAATTAACAGTGTGCGCAGATGCACCGAATTGCCTGTCAGCCAATACTTTTATGGTCTTGCCAAGTGAATTAACAAGTTTCAGTTCTGCATTAGAAGCGAATTTCAGATTGAACTGAACCAAAGCCCTGTCCTGAATAGGATTTGGTGAAATAAACATCTGAGGTTTATCAGTATAATTCACATATGCATCAGCGGTTTTGAACGTATTTGTAGTATAATTAAAATCATTATCATCATCTGTAAGCGAACTTATGTTGTTGATTTGCAGCTCTTTTTCAATACCTTTGTAATAATACTTGGCTTCCAGTGGGGCTTCTTCTGCTGCACCGTCTTTGGTATCAGTCATTTCATTATCTCCCCAAACTGTAACAGCAGCGATATTATTTCTTACAACACCTGCACCGAGTATTTCATTGCCTGAATATATTGCAATTTCGGCATTATCAGGCATATCCGTATGAATTAAAAACACAGCACTTTTTCCGGTATTGAAATAATCAGGTTTGTAGTGCTTCGGAGAATTATCAAAATAATTATCCACAAATGATTTGCTCAAAGAATTTGCCGGATAAGTAAAATCTCCGGTAGTTCTGTAAAAGAGCATATATCCATCTCCTGAAGTAAGGTCGCCAATGGTATTCAGGTCGTATCTCGGAATGTAGATTTTACCCTTGCCATTTTTCACAATTACCACGTCAGATGATATTGATGCAAAGGCATCGGCAGGATTCATATCGGAATTTCTGGTATATCCTATCATATTCCATCTTGTATTGAGCGATATGGTTTCATTTTCAGGAGTGGCAGGAGTTCCGGTAATACTCAAAGTGCAGGCTTCTGATACATATACATTATAGCCGTCCGGTATTTTCCAGTCGCCTATGGTATTCAATCCGGCAGAAGGAATATACACATCAGCATTACCGTCTTTTGCGATTACTGTAACAAGAGAAATATCATTGATATAAGTTTCCATATCCATATAGTCTTGGCTTATGTATGATGAAACTAAATTCCATCCTTCTTCAAATTCTATTTCAAGTGTTTCTTCTTCTCCGGGCTGCGTATTTCCATACCAGAAACCAACATTGGCGGTATTATCAGCACTGCTGTATTCTCCTATTGCAGGTTGCCCCACAGTATTTTTGAATGTATAACTGCTATTCGAAGCAGTTTCAGCAGACGAACCGAAAACCGATTTTTTGATTTCGTAAGTCTGTGAAAGTACTAAAGCTGATGTTGCTACTATCATACTAAGTACTAAAGTAAATTTTCTAAACATTTTAGTCCTCGCTATTTAGTTTTACAGTTTTTATATTTTTTTCTTCTTCTAATTTAGTATTAATTTCGTTAATAACTCTATATAAATTCTGCATTTGCGAATTTAATTTTTCATTTTCGGATTTTAAATTGTTGATTAACTGGATTTGTGAGTTCTGTGTTTCAATTCTTTTGTTTAATTCATCAATTTGTTTTTGTTGTTCTTTTACGGCTTCTAACAAGACTGCAACAAATCTGGAATAAGCAACTGATTTATAACCTTTTTCAGATTCAGATACAAGTTCAGGGAATAAAACTTCGATTTCCTGAGCAATCAAACCAATTTCTTTTCTTTCAAATCCTTTCCTGTTGTAATTGTAGCCATTTAATTGTATCAATTTTGGAAGAATATCAGAAAGAGGTGTGATATTCTCTTTAAATCTCCTGTCAGAACGAAGTTCAGATTTGTCTGTAATTAAAGCTCCGTATTGTTCCGGGGAGCCATCTCCAAGAACAAGTTCAAAATCGTTTTCATTAGCAGTGCCGGTAATTTTTGTTTCACTGTTTTCGGGATTTACTTCCATAAACTGTCCAAAATGTGATGTAGCATTACTATTTAAATTACCTGTCAAATTTAGAGGAATGGAAGAATTGAGTTCATTATTGTTTATTTCAAAAAATATATCAAAAAATGAATCAGCTAATTGCAGCGAAGGAGGATTTTCGGGATCTGCTGTTTGCAATTTTACATCACCATTATGAGTTACATCAGAATGGAAAGTAGTAGGGAGATGTGAATCCCAACTATCCAAATCCCATTCATATTTTACGATTTCTCCGGGACCTTTCAAAGCTAAGCCCGGCAAAGGAGCATCAGGCGGAAGTATATCAATGCTTCCCCCTTCAGAACTTGGAATGTCTATACCGCTATGATATGTTTCAAGTCCGTAATGCTCTGAAGTACCGTCATTATTGAATTTTGTTTTTGTGTTGCCGTATTCATCCTCAATTTCTATACCGTTTTCATCTAATTTTATATTACCGCCGGTAGCAGTAGGAATTGTAATACCTTCGTTGAATGTCTCGTTTGTATTATGAGTAGAACCCCACGGAGTAAATTGTGATGTAACATTACCCTCGTAATCATATAGAGTTAAGCCTGTTTCAGGATTGAAGTCAAAGAAAGGATTTCCATTCATATAAAACTGTAAAAAACCATATGGGCTAATATTCCAGCCGGAGCCGTCAGTGGCATCATAATCATCATTTCCAACTGTAATACCCTCTCTGAAGTGTTCTGTTACATTATGGTAAGAGCCTAATTCATCCACTTGAAATATTATATTTCCTTCGCTGTCGTATAACTTAATTTCTCCGCTTCCATCTTCATTTTGACCAATTTTAGCAAGTGTATTTCCGTCATCACCCGTTGCTTCGAATCCGTCTTCATCCAAACCACTTGAAGTATTAGTTTCAGCATCATTATCATATACTGAGAAAAAACCTCCCGGCTTTACAGGATGTTCTCCCATTTCTACAATTTCTTCACCTGTAGTGAGGTCAGTTATTTTTCCTTTATTTCCTTCAAAGAGCCATTCCCATAAATCAACTTCAACAGAATAAATACCCCCATAATAATACTCAGGTACATAATGGTGCGATGCTTCATCATCTACCCTGAATATTGTATTTCCATTTGCATCATTTATTTCTATTTCGCCATTACCGTCTTCATCAGCACCAATTTTTGATATTGTATTTTCCAACCCAAGAAGTCCCGGAGCAGTTACTTCCAAGCCTTCAGATGTTGTAGTTGTTTTAGTATCCGTATTATGGTCTTCAGTGGTAGTACCTTCAGGTGTTACAGTTGTAGTGCTGTTTTCTTCTTCATCCTGTACTTCGATATTTCCATAATAGTACTCAGGTACATAATGATAAGAACCTGTACCGTCAATATAATAAATTAAATTTCCGTTTTCGTCATAAACAGCTATATAACCTGAGCCATCACTCTCAACTCCACTTTCAGTTCCACCTAAAAGATTTCCGTCAGAGTCATACCCTGTTGTATGATTTCCGGTAGCATCCACTCCGGAAACGGTTTTGCTGCCATCTTCAGCAGTCTTTGTTACAGTTACTCCATCAGGATTTGTTTCTGCTTTTTCGCTGCCGTCTTCATTTTGAACAACTGTACCTTGATAAAAGTACTCTTTTACGTAATGATATGATCCGTCCTTGTCAACTTTGAAAATCAGATTACCGTCTTTATCGTAAATAGCAAGCATTCCGTTTCCATCTTCATCCTGCCCTAAATTAGTTTTAACGATTTCGTTACCTTCGGGGTCGGTTGTTTTGTTTTTTGTGCCTGTTGGCGTATTTTCAGTTTCATTAACCGTACCATCTTCCAGTTCTTCAGATGTTGTAAATCCTTCATGTGTTGAAGTAGTTGTCTTTTTACCATCTGCACTTTTTTGAGTAATACCATTATCATCTATTTTGGTTGTACTTCCGTCAGGGTGATTTCGGGTAATATCATCATTGTATGTTTCGGGTACATTATGCAATGAGCCGTTTTCATCGAATCTGATTAGGATATCCCCTGCTTCATTATATATAAAAAGCCCATCCTGATTAATAACTAATTTTCCACCTCCCTCTAATGGATGCTCAATACCTTCGAAAAAGTATTCTGTATCATAATGGTAGGATTTGCCGTAAATATAAATATTTTTATTTATGACTACAGAATCATTTTTGAATATTGCAACTGTATCTCCTATATTATTTACAATTACAAAGTTTGCGTTGAATATATTCGGAATAATTGCAGAAATCTTAATATCACCATCAAGCGGTGTATTATCATCAATTCTGATATTTGGTCCTTCCACAAGATAAACATCATTTTTAATTCTATCGACTTCACCGATACTGAATACTACCTGGTCGCTTTTTATATCTTCTTCCAGTATAGTATAATCATCAATTTTATCTGTTGTTACCGCATCATCGGCAAGATGCTGTGTATCAATCCCAAGTAGTGCCACTTTTAATTTATATGGATCACCCGCAGTTCCAGAACCGCTTCTCACAAGAGTTCCATCAGCATTACCGATTACTTCATTGCCAATTACTGCATCAGAATCATTTTTATCTGATTCTGTCCATTGAGTACCGTTCCACATTAGTATAGTTCCAGAATTTCCATTTGCATCCTGAAGTTTGTCATACGTAACTGCTTTATCTTCAATATTTTTAGAAGTAAAAGCATAAGGAACACTTGTAAGTTCTATTCTACTGAGTGGAGTGCCGTTGTCAATAGTAATTTCCAGCCAGTATGCATCCTCAAAATCTAAGTTCAGTGTAGTTGATTTCCCGAGTATAAGATTTGTAATACCATCTTCAATTGTAACAGTTTGTGATTCTGTCCAAAGAGCATTACCACCTGTCTGTGCGTCATAAATCTTTGTAGTAATTGTGTATTGTCCGTCGAGTAAATCTCCGCTGTCATCCTGCAAAATTCCCTGCCAGCTTAAAGTGGAGGGTACCTGTGCCGTTAATACTGATGTAAATAAAAATATCAGTATTACGATTAATTTGTTTTGTTTCATATCACACCTGTATAGTTGTGAAAAACACGAATTATTTATTAATCATATTTATTAATTCATTATATTTTCTTTCCAATTCTTCAATTTTTTTATCCTGAATTTTAATTTTTTCATTCTGCTCATCTATTATCTCCTGCTGCTCCTGCACTGCTTTTACGAGAGGAACAACAAACTCTGCATAACGAAGTCCGTAAAAATCATTGTCATTCTGAGGTGCATCCACTCCGCTGAAATCAAATCCAATTGAAGAAGCAGCTTGCTCCACTTCCTGAGCAAGGAAACCTGAATACATTATGCTTTTCTTTTTTTCAGAGGCAGCCCGGGCAATATCAGAATCTTTATCAGGATATTCAACATTCAGAGCATTATTCAATCCATCAACATCCAGATTGTATGTAATAGGTCGAAGTTTGGTTATAAACTCAAGACCGGGGATATTATCCTTAACATTTTTTTTATATCTGGCATCTGATAAATTAGTCCAATTCACGTAACCACCTATTGTAAAAATATCAACATCTCCAATTCGTACCTGTTTAAATGCTGTTGTTCTGCTAAAAGCACCTAAAGCTGTATTATAATTAATGAACGAACCGGAATCCGGAGCAGAACTGTAACCAATATAAGTACTGTAAGAAGGATTCCTGTTTTTTCCATTTGTAGCATGCCATCCAATAACAACATTTCCGCTTCCGGTAGTATTATGATTCAAAGCCCCGGTACCCAATGAAATATTACGTATGCCTGTACTATTCGAATACAAAGATTCATATCCGATTGCTACATTTTCTAAGCCTGTAGTATTTGAATATAATGATGTATTTCCAATTGCAGTGTTACCATAACCAACAGTATTCGAATACAATGATTCGTATCCTACAGCCGTATTGTTAGTTGCATCAGTATCGTCGTCAGAGTCTAATCCATTGTTATACAATGCATTACTGCCAATAGCAATTAATCCGCTTTTTGTAGTATTTTCTTTAAGTGCATTTCGACCAATGGCTATATTGTTGCTTCCTGTGGTATTACTCGACAAAGCTTCAGAACCTAAAGCGTTGTTGTAATCACCTTCAGAATTTGAATAGAGAGTTCTGTAACCATATGATGAATTGTGCGAACCGCTTATATTGCTGCTTAAAGACAGATAACCGGTAGCTGAATTATGATTTCCAGTAATGTTCGCAATAAGAGCAGATTTTCCGATTGCGGTATTGTTGTAACCGGTAGTATTGGAATTTAAGGCTTCATGACCAAAACCGGAATTGTTATATCCTGTAGTACTTGAATTCAATACTTCATGACCAAAACCGGAATTGTTAAATCCGGTTGTGTTGGCATATAATGCCTGATACCCCTGAGCAGTATTGTTTCTGCCGGTAGTATTCTGGCTCAATGCTTCAAAACCGACAGCAGTATTTTCATATCCTTTTGTATTGGCATATAATGCTTCAAAACCGACAGCAGTATTTTTTTTAGCCTGATAATCAAATTCCGCTTCCAGTCCGTTATTGTATAATGCTCTATATCCAATAGCCACCAAACCGCTTTTTTCAGTATTTTCATAAAGCGAATAGCTGCCGATTGCTGTATTGTTGTTACCGCTTGTATTATTTTCTAAAGCTCTGTATCCACCGGCAAAATTATTTTCTCCCGATAAATTACTTACGAGAGTTCTTTCACCAATACCCGTATTATAACTTGCAGAATTATAGAATAATGAAGCAAAACCAACTGCGGTATTACTCGAACCTTCAGTATTATCTGTTAATGCACCGGAACCCACAGCAGTGTTATTTTCACCGTTCTGGTTACTGTGCAAGGTTTTATTTCCAAAAGCAGTATTGCTGAAACCGGTAGTATTGGAATATAATGATTTATGCCCATATGCTGAGTTGTCCACTCCGGTAGTATTGGAATACAGAGATTGATAGCCTGTTGCCGTGTTGTATCCGGCGGTAGTATTTGAAAACATAGCTTCAAAGCCGACAGCAGTATTTTTAATTGATTGATTATCATTTGTTGCATTTAGCCCGTTATTATACAATGCTCTGTAACCGATTGCAACTAATTCACTTTTAGTAGTGTTTCGCCATAGTGCTTCTGTTCCTACTGCGGTATTTTTTGCTCCGGTGGTATTGCCTGCTAAAGATTTGTATCCTCCCGCGAAATTATTTATTCCGGTGGTGTTGCCCATCAATGAATTAAAACCAATTGCGGTGTTGTAACTTGCAGTATTATAATATAAAGCATTAGTACCGACTGCAGTATTTTGCTGACCTACCGAATTTACATACATTGCCGTGGTTCCAATCACAGTATTATAATCACCTGTGGTATTATTATTTGAAGCATTGGAACCAATTGCAACATTATGCGAACCGGACTCATTCATATACATAGCAAATCTACCTATTGCAATATTCTCACTGCCTTCAGTATTATTATAAAGTGTATAGCTTCCTAATGAGGAATTCCCTCCGCCGTATGTATTTGAATATTGTGATACACTTCCTACGGCAGTATTCCATGCACCCCATGAACTGGAATATAAAGTCTGAAAGCCTATGGCAGTATTATTCTTTCCTTCACTGATATTTCTGCCCGATTGATAACCGATGAATACATTATTATTATCCGGCATATATCCATAAACCATATTTTCGCCGGCTTCTTCGCCAATCATTATTGAATTGCCAAAGTTAAAAAGTTCGAGCTGTCCTTTTGTTGTAATTCTTGCTCTTAGTTCATTATTTGTTCTAATATCCAAATCAACAGAATCAGTAGTACCTATAAAATTATCTTCGGAAGATGTTCCTTCATTTCCTTCCAAACCCCATCCTGAATATGCTGAATTTCCTGAATATAGTGCATAAGGTACTGATCTCAGTTTTATTCTGCTCAGTGGAGTGCCGCCGTCAATCGTGATTTCTAACCAGTATTGCTCATCAAATGGAATATCAAGAGACGAATTGTCCCCAAGTGTGATATTTATAACTCCATCGTCAATAGGAAAATTATTATGGTTTTCAGTCCATAATGCAGAACCACCTGAAGCAACATTGTAAATCTTAACTGTAATATCATAACTGCCGTGAAGCAAATTGCCTTCGTCATCCTGCAAAATTCCCTGCCATGATATATTTTGGGGAATTTGAGCAAATATCATCATAGGAATTATAAAAAACAGAAAAAAACTTTTCATTGTCTTATTCCTTTTGATTTAATAATTTAATTATTTGATTATATTTATATTCAAGTTCTTCAATTTTCTTATTTTGTTCTTTAAGTACATCAATCTCAGCCTGCTGGTTTTCGATTTTTTCATTCTGCTCATCTATTATCTCCTGTTGCTCCTGTACTGCTTTTACGAGTGGCACTACGAATGTGGCATATCTAAGTCCGTAAAAATCATCATCATTTTTCGGTGCATCTACTCCACTAAATTGAAATCCAAGGGATTGTGCAGTCCGCTCTACTTCCTGAGCAAGAAAACCTGAGTAAACAATTTGTTTTTGCTTGTTTATTCCATCTTGAATTCTTGAATCGTTAAGCATAGAATCAGGTATATTAAAAGCATTATTTTGTGCGTCTATATCCAGATTATATGTTACAGGTCGCAATTTGGTTATAAACTCAAGTCCCGGAATATTTTCCTGAACATTTGCTTTGAATCTTTCATCTGATAATGTAGTCCAGTCAACTTCTCCGCCAATACTTGATATAAATGTGTTTCCGATTCTTATTTGATTATTGGCACTTACTTTTGTATTATATCCTATTGCTGTACTATTGCTATAAGAATTCGTTGAATTATTCATAGCATAGTAACCCAAATATGTGCAATAATTATTCTCCAACCCATTATATCCTGCACTGACACCAATTGCAGTATTAAAATATCCAGTCTTATTTGCAAACAAAGAATAATAACCTAAAGATGAATTATACATACCGCTGGTATTATTGTTAATCGCATATACTCCAACTGCTACGTTGTTACTACCACCGGTATTATTAAACAATGCCTGAAAACCAATCGCCGTATTCTTGAATCCTGAAGTATTAGAATATAATGCTTTGAATCCTAATACTGAATTATGCACTCCTGTAGTATTTGAATAACAGGCTTCATTACCTATTACTGTATTATAATAGCCTGAAGTGTTGTTATACAAGCTCTTCCTGCCGAATGCACTGTTATCATACCCCGTAGTATTATAAGTCATTGCATCATTACCAAAAGCATTGTTATTATCGCCTTCAGTATTATTGAATAGTGTGTAATATCCGAAAGCATTGTTGTCTGTTCCGGTAGTATTATATCTCATCGGCATATTACCGAATGCATTATTGCGAAATCCGGTAGTATTGCTATAAAGAGCATAGTAACCAAAAGCATTGTTATAATATCCTGTTGTATTATTATGCATAACCAATGAACCAAATGCGCTATTATAACTGCCTGTAGTAGTAGAAAATAATGAAGCATAACCAAAAGAGCTGTTGTAGGAAGCAGAAGTATTATTCATTTGTGCATATCCACCGAATGCACTGTTATAATTGCCGGAAGTATGTGAATGCAAAGCAAAGTTCCCAAATCCGGAATTATTTGCACCTGTAGTATTATACCTTAATGATGCATTGCCTACTGAAGTGTTGTTGTGTCCTGAAGTATTTTCATTTAAAACATAGTATCCTATTGCCGTATTATTAATTGAATGATTCCAGTCTATAGCATCAGTTCCATTATTTTCCAGTGCAAAATTGCCTATAGCAAGATTTGCTCCTCTGTCAGTATTAAATCTCAATGCAAAGTAACCAATAGCTATATTATTAATTCCGGTCGTATTATTTTCCAGTGCACTATTACCTATACCTGTATTAAAATAACCGATAGTATTCTGATACATAGCATATGAACCAATTCCAATATTCTGATTACCTATCGAATTATTAGCAAGTGCAAATGAACCAATCGCCAGATTTGAAGTACCATTTGTATTGTCCCTTAATACTTCATTGCCAATAGCAACATTATTATATCCTGTAGAATTATTTGTTAAAGCGTTATTACCGATGGCAGTATTACCAAAACCTGTAGTATTTTCTTTTAATGCTATATACCCAAAAGCTACATTATTATAACCGGTTGTGTTATTGCGCAATGCATGATATCCAAATGAATTATTCTGATAACCTGTGGTATTTGCGTATAATGAAGAAGAACCTAAAGCAATGTTATATTTCGAATGATGGCTTTCACTTGCATCATTACCATTGTTATATAATGCGTATCTGCCAATAGCAATTATATCATTTCTTTCTGTATTATTATACAAAGCATTTGAGCCAATTGCAATATTGTTGTTACCACTTGTATTATTATTGGCTGCCCGGCAACCGATTGCGACATTTTCATCTCCTTCAGTATTTGAATTTAGTGCATATGAACCTAACGCTGAATTATTGCCTCCTTCAGTATTCGCAGATAATGCATTATTTCCAAAAGCTGAATTGTAATTCCCTGTAGTGTTGTATCTCAAAGCATAAAATCCAAATGCATTATTATTATTTCCGGAAGAATTGGAACTCAATGCTAAATATCCAAAGGCACTATTATTATCTGATTGATTATTTCTCAATGAATATGAGCCGACTGCAGTATTCTCGCTTCCACCTGAAGCGTATTCCATTGATTGAATACCAATAGCTACGTTATTGTTATCCGTTTCGGAGGATACCATCGCAGAATAACCTATTGCTATATTTCTACTTCCTGTTGTATTGCTGTTTAAAGCAAATCCGCCAAAAGCTTGATTATTAACACCTTCGCTGTTGTTTGCCAGAGAGTTATAACCTACTGCAGTATTGAGAGTTCCTGAAGTATTATCTATCATACTTTGAAAACCTATTGCAGTGTTATTTGTTCCATCTGTATTTGAACTTAAAGATTCACTTCCTACAGATGTGTTACGAGAACCTGTAGTATTTGAATTCATAGCATTAATACCAACTGCAGTATTGTCGTTGCCTGTTGTATTATTCTGAAGTGAATGACTGCCGAAAGAGCTGTTGCCATAACCGGTTGTATTTGAATATTGAGAAAAATATCCGAAAGCATTATTAAAACTGCCCGTTGTATTGCTTTTTAATGCTACCCCACCAAAAGCAATATTAGCATTACCTGTAGTATTGCTTGACATTGCCAAATAACCAACTGCTGTATTATCAAACCCTGTAGTATTTGATTTAAGTACATCACTTCCGAGAGCTGTGTTTTGATAGCCTGTATTATTATTTCTTAATGCTTCAGATCCAAATGCTGTATTGTGGTGTCCGTTTGTATTATTTTCCATACTCATATATCCGACAGCATGATTGCTGTATCCCATTGTATTATCATATAAAGAATAATGCCCAATAGCAAGATTTTCAGTTCCATGAAATGAAAAAGTACTGCTCGAACCATTATTATATAAGGCAAAATTACCTATTGCCAGATTGTAATCTTTATCTGTGCTGAGTCGCAAAGCTGATTTACCGATTGCAACATTGTCCCTGCCTGTTGTATTACTTTCTAAAGCACTATTTCCTAATCCAAGATTGAAGAATCCGGTTGTATTTTGATACATAGAATAAACTCCAACAGACAAATTGGAATTGCCTGTTGAATTGTTTGACAATGAATTTGAACCTATTGCAATATTCAAATCTCCTGTAGTATTATCATATAGAGATTGAAATCCGACAGCTGTATTATTGGTTCCTGTAGTATTATTATGTAAAGCATTTGTACCTAATGCAACATTGGAATATCCCGTAGTAATACTCATTATTGCATTATCGCCTAAACCTGTATTTGCTGCAGCAGTAGTACTGTTATATGCGTCTGAATGAGGACCGATATAAATACTTGAACTTATTTTGGTAACATCACTCAAATCATCTATCGAAATTACTTCACCTGCAATTGTAGGATTAGGATATGTACCTTCTAAATCGCCACCGGCAGCAGTGCCATTTTCAATATAACCTGCTTCAGCGTGATCGCCCCATCCAAAAGATTCATTCCAATTACTAATATTTGTGTTTGTAATTCCTTCTACACTTTTTGCATTCATTGCATAAGGTACGGAATTCAGTTGAACTCTGCTAAGCGGTGTACCTGAATCTACTGTTATTTCCAGCCAGTATTGCTCATCAAAGTCCAAATTAAGAGCAGCAACTTCTCCCAAAGTAAGATTTACATATCCATTATCAATATTGATAGTCTGAGTTTCGCTCCATAAAGCAGAGCCTCCGGATTCCAAATTGTATAATTTTAAAGTAACGTCATAATTTCCATTCAGAAAATCTCCTGATTCATCAGTTAGAATTCCCTGCCAGCTGATAGCTGAAGGTATCTGTGCCATAATTACCAAAGGTAATAAGATTAGTGAGAGTAGAATTTTTTTCATTAATGGAATCCTTTATAATAAATAAAATTGTAATTACCATTATTTCAATATTAACTTTAAATTAACAATAAAGTATTACATAACAATGATTTACACATATTATAAATTAAAACTTTTTTTTGATATATGCAACAATCCGTTGGAATAATATTCATATTCTTCAAAAAATAATTTTTTATTCATTATGGGTTTTTCTTATTGTATTATAAAT
>CAZIXJ010000011.1:0-18197 GCA_964542835.1 uncultured Hyphomicrobiales bacterium | reverse complement strand
TGCGGATACTGAGCAGGGTGGTTACTGAGCGAAGCCGAAGTGACGAAGTGGGCAATGACGGATATTTCGGCGTTTCGGCTACGCTCAACGACCACTACGCTCAATGTCCGGTAATAATTGATATTTCTCATCTTCCTCGTGGTGTGTATTTTGTGAGGTTTGGGGATATGGTGCAGAAGTTTGTGAAGAGGTGAAGTTATCATCGTAGAGGGAATTCATGATAAGACGTAGGATTTAATAATTTTAAAAAAAAATAAATGTTTTGAAAAAAGACTATACTTCTTTTATATTAAAATTATTTTATATAATTTCGTTATTGTAAAAATTGTATATGATTGTATTTTTTCGGAGAAAAATCATGAAATGGGAATACAAAGTATTATCTCTTGAAGCTTCAGGCTTCTGGAGCGGTGGGGGCAAGATAGACCTTGATAAATATGAAGCAACATTAAATGAACTCGGCAAAGACGGCTGGGAGCTAGTCAGTTCTTTTGATACTAACAAAAATTACGGTGAAACTAAAAACGTAATATCGATATTCAAAAGAGAATCGAGATATTGATAGAACTAAAGAACTAAAAAGTCTGTATCAAATGAATGATACAGACTTTTTAAATTTTATATATTAAATAATTCTAATTTCCAACAAATATTTTTACTGAAGTCTCTGCCCAGTTTATAATCGGAGTGAAATACAATCCGAAAATTAAAGTCAAAGCTGCAAGAATATATACCATTACATTGCTCAGAGTAGAGAATTTGAATTTTTCCTTTTTATTATGCAGTCCTCTTATCCACATATTTCTAAATATTTTGGCATAGTAGAAAAGTGAGACTACACTATTTAAAATTCCGATTAATGCAAGCCAAAACCATCCCGCATCGAGAACTGCAGAGAATATGTAGAGCTTTCCGATAAAGCCTGCTGTAGGCGGTAAACCCGTTAATGAAATCAAGAAAATCGTCATCATAATACCGAGTGCAGGTGCCTGATAGCCAAGCCCGACATAATCATCCAGTTCTTCGCTGTTGATTTTGTTGCTTATCATCATTACAATATAGAATGCACCGAGATTCATAATTAAATAAAAGAAGAAATAAACTGAAATTGCAAGTATTCCCATATCAGTCATTACTACCACTCCCATTAGGAGATAGCCCGCGTGGGCAATACTTGAATATGCAAGCATTCTTTTTACATTATCCTGCCACAGTGCTACGAGATTACCGACAGACATAGTAAGAATTGATAATATTGCAATTATCAGCTTCCAGTCAACTACTGCAAAAGTATTCCAAATTGCTTCATCTGCAAAATTATAATCACCAAATCCCAATTTCATAAATCTGACAAGCACTGCAAACCCTGCTGCTTTGGATGCAACAGATAAGTAAGCAGTAATTGTAACAGGCGCTCCTTCATATACGTCAGGCGTCCAATAATGAAAAGGTACGGCAGAAATTTTATAAGCAAAACCAACTGTTATCATCAAACCTGCAATAATTAGCGGTAGGCTTTCACCATTATAAGTTGCAAGAAATTCATTAATTGCAAATAAATCAAGTGTACCTGTAAGACCAAATAAAATTGAAACACCATAAATCATAATACCCGAAGAAAGTGAACCGAATATTACATATTTTAAAGATGCCTCACTTGCACGTTTTATTTGTTTTGTGTAACCAGTAAGTACGTAAGAACTCAAACTCATAGTCTCAATAGCAAGATAAATCAGAATTAGATTGGAAGCACTTGTTAATAGGAACATTCCAAACGTCATACCAATCATAAGGGAATAATACTCCCCCATACTTTTGGCATTTTCTTCCATCTCACGGGAAGAAAAAGTCATTATCATTACAATGAGAGTAGAGAATAAAATAATATATTTAAAAAATAGTGAAAATCCGTCCACTACAATCATATCCAGAAAATAAGCTCCGTGCATACCGGCTTGAGCATTGAGCGCAAAGAATGTAGCTATTAAACCGGTAATGCCAATGTAGCCTGAAATATGCCTCGTTGATTTGAAAATCAAATCTGTCAGTATCGCCACAACAAACGTAATTAACAGAATCGTTTCAGGGACGAAATAATTCAAACTGTTTGCTAAATGTTCAGAAATATTCATTTTCTGCTTCTTATTTGTTCAATAATATAAATTTATTAAAACGCACTAAATAATACTTGCGTCTGATTTACAAATTCAATGAAATGATTAACAGAAACTGCCATCATATCAGTTACTTTGCCCGGCTGAATACCGAGATAAATAACTATTACTCCAAGAGGAATCAAAGAAAACTTTTCTACTGCATTCACATCATCGTGTTTATATATTTTTCCGGTTGGATCCCAAGGTCCTGACCATTTATCAGGTAATTTTCCGAAGAAAACTCTCTGCAATGCCCATAGCATATAAGCAGCACCGATAATAATACCTGAAGCGGATATTACAGTCAATACCGGATAAGTCTGGAATGCGCCAAGGAATACAAGTACTTCACTTACGAAACCACTCATTCCCGGCAATCCAATAGCTGCGAAAAATGCAATGGTCATAATCCCGGTATAAACAGGCATCTTATTGGCAAGTCCACCAAATTCATCAAGTCTTCTTGTATGTGCTCTATCGTATATTACCCCTACTATCATAAATAGCATTGCCGTAATTACGCCGTGATTAAACATCTGGAATATTGCCCCGACAACTCCTTCATTAGTCATAGAAGCCAAACCGAGCATCACATAACCCATATGCGAAACTGATGAATAGGCAATAAGTTTTTTGAAGTCCCTTTGCCCTACTCTGTGCTGACCTAACGCACAAAATGCACCGTAAACGATAGAAACCATACCAATTACGGCAATCCACCACTGGAAATACTCTACTGCATCAGGGAACATTGGCCAAGCAATTCTTATCATACCGTAAGTACCCATTTTCAAAAGTACACCGGCAAGAATTACAGAAATTGGTGTGGGTGCTTCCACGTGAGCATCGGGCAACCAAGTGTGGAACGGTACAGTTGGTACTTTAATAGCAAACCCAACAAATAATGCTGCAAAAGCTATATACCTCCATGTAGTATCTCTTAAAATGGAATCCAGTGCATATTTTGAAGGGTCCATCATATCAAACATATTAAAAGAACCTACTGCAAAATAAAGAGCAATCATTACGAGAAGCATAAATACACTGCCAAACAAAGTATAAATAAAGAACTTAATAGCAGCATATTCTTTTCTCGGACCACCCCAGATACCAATTAAAAAGTACATCGGAAGCAACATCAATTCCCAGAATACATAAAAAAGGAAGAAATCAATAGCTACAAAAACACCCATCATACCTGTTACAAGTAACAGATACAATGCATAATAGCCTTTGGCAGCTTTTTTTATATTCCAGCCGGCAAAAGTAGCGAAAAAAGAAATTAATGCTGTTAGCAATACCATTGGAGCACTTATGCCATCAATGCCGACGTAATAATCAATATTAAGATCACCAAGTAATGGTAAGTTCTGCAGTTGTATCCAGCTTACTTTCTGTGCGAACTGCATTTCGTCAGGATTATTAATACCGGCAAGACTATAGTCGAAATTACTGTATATCAGTATTGCAAGCAATAGCTGTATAAAAGTAATTGCTGCTGTAATCCAGCGATATGTGTTTTGTGATTTTTGTCTGGATAGTTCATCTGTGCCACCGGGAATAGCGAGAATGATTATCATTCCGATTATCGGCAGAAATGTAATCCAGGTTAATATTCCGATTCCTAAGAATTCAAACATCTTTTTACCTTAGAATTTATTTGATTAACATTAATTTCATACTAAATAATAAACCATTATCAATAGTGCAATTACAGTAAGCACCAAATAAGTCTGTATCTTACCGGTCTGGAATTTCTTCAGAATAATTCCTGAAAATCCTGTAATCCAACCGGTCAGATTTACAAGTCCATCTATTATCTTATTATCGAATAATCCTACAAACCAACCAAATACATCCGTAATTTTTGCGGTCAGGTTTACTAATCCATCAATAATATATTTGTCAATCCATGACATAAACTGACTGAATACCAATGTGCCCTTAACGAAAGCAAAGTCATAAATTTCATCTATATACCATTTATTGAACGAAAGGTTATAGAGTGGTTTTACGGAATTAGCCAGTTTATCGGGGTTAATAATTCCGAACTGATACATAACAAATGCAATCAGTATTCCCAAACCGGCAATAATAAGAGACATTATCATAGCAGGAATATGTGCATGATGCATTTCACTTTCAAATTCATTCAGATAATGATGCTCACCATTATGAGAATGTCCGTTATGCTCATGAGAATTTACTGCAGCTCCGTGATTTGCTTCATCAGTACCGTGTTCATGATGTGTATCCGTATCATGACTATGCTCTTCATTCTCATTATGTTCATGAGTATGCGGGTGTTCGTGAGGATTATCTTCATCCTTATGAGCAAATAATAGCGGATTTATTTCATTGGATACAAGCAAATCTGTATGATCTCTGTTTGGCACTAAGAAATCCCACTGATACTGAGCCGGAACTACTGTCTTAGGAGCTTTGATTTTACTTGTAAACCAACCTTCAGCATTAAAAGGATTAAACGAATAGAAAATAAAGACTGATAAAGAAGCTAAAACTACAAGGGGCATTACCACTGCAAAGCCATTTTCTTTTGTATCTTTAGCCAATTCAGTTTTCGGTTCTTTATGAAAAGAAATTATAGTAAGCCTGAACATATAAAATGCAGTCATTAGTGCAGCACCAAATCCGGCAATCGGAATAAACCAGTGTCCGCTTAGATTACCAAAGGCAAGCGTACCGGCTAAAATCCCGTCTTTACTCAAAAAGCCGGAAGTAAACGGCACTCCTGATATTGCAAGTGTTGCCAGAAGGAAAGCACCGTAAGTCCACGGCATCCTCTTTCTAAGCCCTCCCATATTTCTAATATCCTGTGCATCCGAATGATGATCATTTGCTCTGTGCATTGCAGCGTGCATTGCATAAATTACAGAACCGGAAGCAAGGAATAGACATGCTTTGAACCAGGCATGAGTTACGAGGTGGAAAAATCCTGTGGAGTATGCACCTATTCCAATAGCCATTACCATATATCCAAGCTGACTCACCGTAGAATAGGCAAGAACCTTTTTAAAATCATTTTGAGTAAGAGCTATTGTAGCAGCAAGGAATGCAGTGATAGCTCCAATATAAGCTATAAATAGAAGTGCATCTCCCGAGAAAATCGGAAATACTTTTGCTGTGAGATATACTCCGGCAGCTACCATCGTAGCAGCGTGAATCAAAGCACTTACTGGAGTAGGACCTTCCATTGCATCAGGAAGCCACGTATGAAGCGGAAACTGTGCCGATTTACCGATGGCACCCATGAAAATAAATATTCCCATCAAAGTAAGAATAGCTCCACTTCCATACGGGATAATCCCGTCAGACATCTGGATATAAATCTCATCAAACATGAATGTACCATAGGTGAAGAATATTATCAAAATTCCTGCAAGGAATCCCAAATCACCTATTCTGTTCATAATGAAAGCTTTTTTGCCTGCATTGGATGCCGAATCTTTTTCATACCAGAATCCAATCAGCAAATATGAACTTATTCCTACAAGCTCCCAGAAAATATACATATTTAAAAAGTTATTCGCAATTACAATACCAAGCATCGAAAAAGTAAACAAACTCAAATACGCATAAAATCTTGGAAATCTTTTGTCATCATGCATATATACGGTAGAAAAAATATGCACAAGAAAACTGATAAGTGTAACAACTATCAGCATAATAGCTGCAAGATTATCCACCCCGATACCGAGGCTTACTTCTCTGTTTGCCAGTTCAAACCAAGTAAATTTGGACTGAATAATATTCAAAAGCGGATACTCGAACAGCTTTGAATATGCTACAATCAGTGAAAGCACCAGATCAATACCGAGAACTGCGGTTGCAATAGCAGCTGAAGTCTTGCCGAGACGTTTTTGATTAAAAATTATAATCACAAAACTTAATAACGGCAAAAACAGAATAATTGCTAATAATTGTATGATTAAACTGTGTTCCATAGCTTAACTTTATTTTTAATAAATTTTATTCTTTTAGTTGATTTATTTCATCTACATTAATATGTTTATAATTCTGATAAATATTCAGAACTATTGCAAGAGCAACGGCTACTTCGGCTGCAGCCAGCACAATAATAAACATAGAAGCTACATGCCCCTCGAAATTCATTCCGCCGAATCTGGAAAATGCAATAAAATTAATATTTGCAGAATTGAGAATCAATTCCAGCCCCATAAGTACCATAATTGCATTTTTACGGGTTACGATTCCGAATACACCAAGACCAAAAAGTATGGCGCTTACTATCAAAAAATGTGTTAATCCGATTTCCATTTTATCCTCTTATTTTTTCCTTGCTATCATTGCAGCACCGATAAAAGCTACCAAAAGTAATACGGCAGCTACTTCAAATGCCAGAATATAATCAGTTAGCAAAATATTTCCAAGACTTTCGATTGTACTATCCACATCAGGCATTTCTTTTATTATCCAGTTTCCTTTAAGAAACATTCCGGAAAATAAAGTAATCAATACCAATGTAACGACACCGGCTAATCCAAACTGGAAGTTTCCGGTAATGCCCTGCTTGATTTCCACTCCCGTTAATTTGGTCGTGAGCATCACACCGAATATAATAAGCACCAGAATGCCACCGATATAAACCATTATCTGCGTAATTGCAATAAAATCTGCAAAAAGCAAAACGTACAATCCGGCAACTCCGAAGAATGTAAATAGCAGAGAAAATGCCGAGTACATCAGTTTTCTGGACAATACTACACCAAGCCCCGACACTACTACTATCACAGCAAAAAAATAAAATGTTATTGCGTAAAAATCCATAATAATCTATTTATTAATTATTAATCTGTATCTTAATTCTAATCATTGTTTTCATTATTATCGCCTTTTTCTTTAGCTTCGGCTTCAGCTTTTTTCTTTTCTGCTCTTTCTTTTCTTCTTAGTTCAGCTTCAGCTTTCTTTTTTTCTCGTTCAGCGGCTTTCTGTTCATCAGATTTTTCATCCTTTTTGGCTTCCTGAGCCGGAGCTTTACCATCAGCTTCAGCTTCTTTCTTATCTTCGGCTTCTTTTTTCTTTGCTTCGGCTTCGGCTTTTTTCTTTTCTTCTTTTTCCCGCTTCTTCTGCTCCTGAAAATCAGCGTATCTTTGTCGCAATGCTTGGGCTTCTTCTTCTGTAAAAGGTGCAAAATTATAGACTAAATCTTTTTTATCATAAGAAGAATACTCAAATTCCTGTGTCATATAAATTGCATCAGTTGGGCATGCTTCTGTACATAATGAACAAAAGCAACATTTAGCAAAATCTATTTCGTGCTTCAGTACCCATGTTCTTCTTTTTTTACCGTTATTCAAATCCGGAGCTTTATCTCCCGGCACCACTTTTTCGGATTCTACAGTAATGCAATTTACCGGGCATACTCTGGCGCAGCCATTACATCCGTCGCATCCGTCCATATCTACAAAAATTCTGTTTCTGGAATTTTTTGCCATATCACCGGATGTAATCGGATGATAAATTTCAGGATACTGCATCGTAACCTTTTTGCCAAAAAGGTGCTTCAGCGTAATGTTCATACCTACTGTAGCAGTAGCTATACCATCATATATATTTTTAAAATAATTTGACATCTTATCTCCTGTTGCTTCTTATAAAAACATTGCATATAAAGCAATAACAAAGAAACAAATAAATGAAAATGGAACAAGTACTTTCCAACTTACATACATTAACTGATCTACTCTTAATCTTGGCAAAGTCCATCTAAGCCAGATCTGCATGAAAACAAAAAACATTGATTTTAAAATAAACCAAAATGCCTGCATTACAGGACCATTAAGGAAATCTCCAAACGGAGACTGCCAGCCGCCGAAAAATAATATTGCAATCAAAGCACCGGCTACATACATATTTGCATATTCAGCAAAGAAAAACATAGCGAATTTCATACCGCTGTATTCAGTATGATAGCCCGCAACGATTTCAGATTCGCCTTCAGGTATATCAAATGGAATTCTGTTTGTTTCTGCAAGTGATGAAATAAAATAGATAAGGAATAACGCCAGCATAAAAGGAATAATTAAAATTTTCCAGAAAGGAGCATTGCCACCGAAAATATTCCAGTTCCAAAATCCACCACCCTGAAGTGAGATTATCTCATGCAAATCAAGTGTTCCTGCTAAGGCAGCCATAGAGAGCAATACTATAGCTATAGGTATTTCATAGCTTACCATCTGAGATGCAGCTCTCATCGCACCAAGAAGAGAATATTTGTTATTTGATGCCCAGCCACCCATTACAATACCGATTACTGCAAATGTACTTACTGCAAATATATAAAATAAACCGAGATTAATTCCTGCAGGTACAAATACAGAACTAAAAGGCAAAGCTGCATAAGCACCAAATGCACCGACAAACATAATATATGGTGCTAAATTATAAAGAGGTTTATTGGCATTGGCAGGTGTTATATCTTCTTTTTGCAATAATTTGAATACTTCAGCTAACGGCTGTAAAACACCTTTCCAGCCTGTTCGCATTGGTCCTAATCTGTCCTGTATCCATGATGCAATTTTTAATTCACCAAGAATGGCTATGAGAGCATATACCAGTACAAATCCAAGAGGAATTGCCGCTGCTATCAGGTAAGACCAAATGTTTCTGCCTAAAAATTCATAAATAAAATTTTGTTCCATAGTATATCTTATTTTATTGTTTATCTGTCAATTTCACCTAATACAATATCAAGACTTCCAAGTATCATAATCAAATCTGCTATCATATAACCCTTCGAAATCTCAGGAAGCACACTCAAATTAATAAAACTTGTAGCCCTTGGACGAACTCTTTCAGGCTTTACAGCACCATCACTTACAATATAAAATCCTAATTCACCTTTCGGATTTTCAGCTTTTGCATAGAACTCACCTTTAGGAGGTTTCACTCTTTTAGGAACTTCCTGCCTTACATCCAGAGGGTCGTCAGGCATTTGAGCTACTGCCTGCTCTATAATGCGGCAACTTTCTTCCATCTCATTCATTCGAACGATATTTCTGTCCCAGCAATCTCCGAGAGTTCCCATCTCTCCCTTACCGACGCAGACGTTAAAATCAAATCTGTCATAAATTGAATAAGGTTCATCTTTTCTTAAATCAAAAGGCAAACCTGAACCCCTTAATACAGGACCGCTGCATCCGAAATTCACTGCTACATCCGAAGGAAGAATTCCTACATTAGCAGTTCTGTCAATAAAGATTTTATTTTTTATAAGAAGGTCCGTTACTTCTCTGTTAGTTTCTCTTACTTTTTTCACTATAGCAAGTGCATCCTCTTTAAAGGTAGGAGGAACGTCGTGCTGCAAACCTCCAATCCACATATAATTATATAGAAGACGACCTCCGGAAGCATGCTCAAAAAGGTTTATTATCATCTCTCTGTCGCGAAACAGGAAAAGAAACGGTGTGAATGCACCGGAATCAAGACCAAATGTAGCTACAGCTATCTGGTGATTGGCTATTCTGTTTAATTCTGCTACAATTACCCTGATATATTCAATTTTTTCAGGTACAGTAATTCCCAGCATTTTTTCCATCCCCATTACGTAGGGCCATTCATTATTCATGGAAGAAATATAGTCCATTCTGTCAATATATGGGATTACCTGAGGATATGTCATATTTTCGGCGTGCTTTTCAAAACAACGATGCAGATATCCGATATGTGGGATAACTTCGGTTACTATTTCACCTTCAAGCTCTACTTCGAGCCTTAGCACACCATGCGTAGATGGGTGCTGAGGACCTACATTGAGCCTCATCCGTTCGGTATGCACACTGCCAAAATCTACTTCAAAAGTTTTTTTCTTTTTCATAATATTATAATTAGTATGGTACTTTCATTCCGTGATATTTTTCAGGTTCTTTATAATCTTTTCGTAATGGATAGCCTTCCCAGTCATAAGGGCTTAAAATTCTTCTTAAGTCGGGATGACCTTTAAAAATAATTCCAAACATATCATATGCTTCTCTCTCATGCCAATTCATTGATTTCCAGACATTTTCCACAGTTTCTACTTCAGGCTTATCCTTATCTAATATCACTTTAAGCACTATTCGATGCTTATATTTAAGTGAATATAAGTGATAGACAACCCCGAGCTGCTTTTTAAGATCCATACCTGAAAGAATTACCGGATAATCAAAAAGAAAATCTTCTTCATCTCGAAGGAACAGAGCAATATCTACTATATCATCAGGCTTCACAATTATAAAAGAGTCTGATTTCTCGTCTTCTACAAGCTCAATTATTGAATCGCCAAACTCTTCCTTTAATCTTTCATATATTTCATTAGCTTTCATTATCTACCTGCCTAAGTTGTGGTAATTTAACGTGTAAATCATATTTTGAAAAAACTTTACCTTCGGATTTTTTTATATCTTCTTCAATAATTTTCGTTAATTCTTCGAATGATTTATTCCTTTCTTCAAGCTCTTTTCTTTCTTCATCAGTCCATTTTTGTCTTTTTTCAAAGATTGCCTGTTTCTGAATTTTTTTCTGTAATTTTACGATTCCTTCAAAAAACGCTTCAGGTCTTGGAGGGCAACCCGGTACAAATACATCTACCGGAAGAATTCTGTCCACTCCCTTTAATACATGATAGCCATGCTCCCAGTAAGGACCTCCGGTATTAGAGCAGGAACCCATAGAAATTACGTACTTCGGTTCGGACATTTGTTCATATAGTCTTTTTATTCTTTCAGCCATTTTTAGAGTAACCGTACCGGAAATAATGATAAGATCAGCCTGTCTCGGACTTGTTCTCGGTATATTTCCAAATCTCATATAATCGAAATGAGCTGCATTAATTGCCATAAATTCGATAGCACAGCAAGCCAACCCAAACTGCAAATACCAGTTGGATTTTGCTCTGCCCCAGTTAAGGACGTCTTCCATAGTGCCGAGAAGTATTCCGCTTCCCTGCAAATCTTCCTGCGGAGGTCTCGGATCTAATGTATCTAAAAAACCCATAATTTATTCCGGTTTATTATCATCAATATTATTAAGTTTCATTTTTTTTCTGTCTTCACGTGTAATTACCAAATCACTCATTTTTGGAATGTAAGGGTCAGGTTTGTCCCATTCCAGATAGCCTTTCGCCCAGTCATATACTAAACCAAGCACAAGAATAAAAACAAAAATTGCCATTGCCCAGAATGAATACCACCCCAAATCTTTAAATACCGTAGCCCACGGAAATAGCAATACAAGCTCTACATCAAAAATTATAAATGCAAGAGCAATTATGTAAAATCTTGTATTAAACTGGATCCAGGGACTGCCTATAGGCTCTTCGCCACTCTCATATGTGGACATCTTGATAATATTTGGATTGCTGGGTCTGACTATAGCCGCTGCAATAAGTCCGGCAGCAACGAATAGAAACCCAATTATTAGAAATAATAAAATAACGCCAAAATCACTTAACATATTTGCCTCGTTATCCTAACAAAATCATATTGCTTTCCGCAATGTTTTCGATTCAAAAATAAGAAATATTTTTTAATAAAACACACGATTTTTCAAATAATGTTATTAGGATTTCGTGTTAGGATAAGTTAAACAAAATATTGTTTAATACTTAACTACTTGATATTCAAAAATAAAAAATCTTTGAATTATCTTTTCCACATCATTTTAATTAGGATAAATTAATTTATTGTTAATTTTAGACAAATAGTAATTGTATTAAAATGAATACCGGTAATAATATTATCAGTGAAAATTTTATCATATATGTGAAAAAATCAGGCATCTTAATTCCCTGACTTTCTGCAATAGCCTTTACCATAAAATTCGGTCCGTTTCCGATATATGTCATTGCACCGAAGAAAACAGCAGCAGTACTTATAGCAGCCATAATATTTTCAGGAATTCCTGCTACTATATGCCCCGGTATTAATATTTCAGGATTTGAATTTACAAGCCCCACTTCCAGATAATAGAAGGTAACGGCAGTAGGTGTATTATCAAGGAAACTGCTTAATATTCCAGTTGCATAATAAAACTGAGCCGGTGCAGTAATTCCAAGTTCATTTGCATGAATTTTCAAATATTCCAGTGCAGGAACCATCGTAATAAATATACCGATAAAAAGAAATGCTACTTCTGCCATTGGCTGCCAGCTAAAATGGTTTTTTATTCTCAGTTCGTGTTTAGTTAACGCTAATGACAAAAATGCCATTACTACAAGCATTGCATCTCTTGCAAAGCATAAATTCGGATTTTCTCTGATAATTGGAATATAATTCTGATTAATAAATGCAACGCTCGCTATCACACCAAGAAGAAAAATGAAATTTCGTTTTCCGTGAACTTTGATTTTAGAATTAGAAGCTGATTTTTCTTCATTTTCAGTATGTTCCTTGGCATAATAATATTTGTCCACAAGAAAATATATGCCTAATAGTATAGTATTTGCTACAAACCACTCTTTAAACAATCCGAAAAACCAGAAGAAATCCGCACCCCGTAAATACATCATAAAAAGAGGAGGGTCTCCCAGGGGAGTTAATAAGCCTCCACTATTAGCAACTATAGCTATAAAAAACAGCACAGTGTGAACTTTATGTTTTCTGTTTCTGTTTGTTTGCAGTATAAATCTAATCAATAGCATTGCAGCACCGGTAGTCCCGATGAATGAAGCTAAAACAGCTCCAATAAGCAAAATGATTGCATTTGTTAGTGGTTTGGATGTTATATTTCCTTCGATAAATATTCCACCAGTAATAACGAATAATGAACCCAAAAGAATAATAAACGGAATATAATCAAAGAAAATAATATGATATAGCTCATGGCTCATATCAGACATCAGCAAAAAAATTATAGTTGGAACAGCAAGTGCAAGTGAGATAATAAGTTTATTTCGGTTTTTTTCCCAGAAATCATTTGCCACAAGAGGCAAAACTGCTATTGAACCAAGCATCAGTACAAAAGGAAGCATACTGATAAGTGGTATGTTTGAAGAATGATTCATTTGATTACCACAGTTTGTAAAATTATTTTATTCAAAATTATGAATAAAATTAATTCAAAACAACAAGCAGTTAAAAAAAAGATATTTTTTTCTCGATTAATTTTTCTCAATAAAATATTTTTGTCGTATTTACAGGTATTTCATATTTCTTTTCAAGCCTGCCAATTTAGTTCTCTTTACGGGGCTTTTTCTGAATCTGTCAGAAAATTCTTCCTGAGTCATATTTCTGATGGTTTGAATATCAAGTACAGTTTCATTTTTCCTCGGATGGAATCTCAAATCCTCTGTAATTTTTGGTTTGTGCCTGTTCCACGGACACACTTCCTGACATATATCACATCCGAATGCCCAACCCGAAATACTATTCTTAATTTCATCCGGAAATTCCTTATCAGGCTTAGCCTCTATCGTCCAGTATGATATACATTTTCGGGAATCAACTACTTTTGGTTCAACGATAGCATTTGTAGGGCAGGCATCAATACACTTAGTGCAGGACATACAATAATCTTTAACCGGAGAATCAAAATCTAATTCCAGATTTGACAAAATTACGCCAAGAAAAATATACGAGCCGAATTCTTTGGATAAAATAAGACTGTTCTTGCCCTGCCAGCCTATTCCTGATTTTTCTGCCCAGATTTTTTCAAGAACAGGTCCGGTATCTACATAAACTCTGTAATTGTGATTTTTATGATTTTCTGAGATAAAGCCCGCAAGAGTATGCAATTTTGGTTTAATAATATCATGATAATCGTAATTCCAGGCATATCGTGATATTTTTCCGTTTTTCCCGGGAATGTAATCTTGATGATTACCTGAATAATAATTGTATGCAAGTACTATTACTGATTTTACATCACTTAGTATTTTGGATGTATCTTTTCGTTTGTCATAATTCTTTTCCATCCATTGCATATCAGAATTGAAATTCTTATCTATCCATTTTGAATAAGAGTCAATCTCATCTGAAAGGATTTCATATTTTGCAAAACCAATATCAAGAAATCCGAGATTAAGAGCCTTTTCTGTAATTAATTGCTTCAATACTAAAAACTTCTCCACTTCGGTATTTTAAAATCAGGTTTTTCAATAAACACATTTCCATCTTCTTCATAAATCAGATATTTTTTCAGAAACTTCAGCCCCTGATGTTTATTAGTATTCTCACCTGTAATAATCGAATAAGTCCAGCCGTGCAAAGGGCAAATTACAGTATCATCTTTAATAATTCCGTCATATATTTTATCGGCGTGTCTGTGAGGACAGATATTGTCAAGGCAGTGCAATGTACCATTTAGCCTGATAATTGCCACCTGAAAATCAATATCTTCAGGGAATTGAATCTTTATCCCCTTCCTTTCAATTACATTTTCCGATTTACAAACAAAAAGAAATTGCTTGCTGTTTTTCTCAAAAGTCTCATATTTATCAAGATTAATTGTCATAGCCTGCCAAATTCGTCAAAACTCACGGGGATTAGTTGGTTTATCCAGATTTACCTTATCTTCTCTTACGTTTTCATTTAAAAACACTTCTATTTCTTTACATGTGAGCCCAATATTATAAATATCATTGAAAAGTGAATTCATATCATTAAGTAAATTCAGAAATAGTAAACTTCTGGTATAATTTGTAGGCGTATTTTTAATTCGCTTTAATTGTTGAGTACTGAATATCTGTATCTTATGCTGCATTTCTCTGCATTCATTTTTAAATTCGTCGAAATTTGCAAAGTTTTTAAACTTAACGTATTCACCAATTTTCTTCACGTGATTTTCAAAGAAATTGACAATTTCTTCCAAATCACTGATTTGCTCATCAGTTAATTCATGATGATTATTCTCTACATAATCAAGATTATTCTTTGTAATAGTCTGTAATCTGTCTGCAATTTCCTGAAATGAACTTAAAACTTTAATAAAAGAATTTTCAGATTCAATTTCAGCTTCCGGAGTAAATTTAAGCAATTGCAGTAGTTTCTTAATTATAAAGTTGGCTTCCTTATTAAGTTTATTGCTTTTCTTATGAGCTTTGGCAGATTTATTCAATTTGAATTTGATGAGTCCTCTTATAGATTTTTCAGTTATATCTGAAATATTGATAAGGTAATCATTTACTTTATCAAGTGTATTATCAAACATAATAACAGGAGATTCCCGCTCTGCCATTATTTTCTTAATTTCCTTTTCTTCTGCAATATCTTTTTTCTTGGCTGATCTCATTGAGTGAATAAGTGCAAATACAGTCAGCCCCATCAGTAAAAGTAAACCGAAATAATTGGTATAATAAATTATTACTGCAATAGTCCCGGCAGCAAGAGATGCCATAAATGCAGTAAAGAACCAACCTCCAACTACCGTAATTACACCGGATACTCTGTAAACGGCACTTTCTCTTCCCCATGCATTATCAGGAAGTGCAGCAGCCATAGCCACAATAAAAGTTACATAAGTAGTGGAAAGAGGTAATTTGAGTGAAGTAGCAAGAGATATTAATCCGGCAGAAACAATAAGTATTACCGACGCTCTTATCATATCAAAAGCCTGCGGGACTCCGTTTTCATCAATTTTTGGTTTGAATTTCTTATGATCAAATCTATCAGCAACCCATTTCCTTGTTTTTTCATTAGTAATCTTTTCAATAAAGCCAAATAAAACTATTACAATCCTTACTACAGCTCTTGCTATGTCATTTGCTTCAAATCTCTCATATCCTTCTGTTTGTCTTCCCAGATTTATCGTTGTTTTAGTTACATTTCGTGCTTTTCGGGATACAAAGAGAGTAACCACCATAATAGCACCGGCAATTAAAATAAGATATGTCTGTGCTTTTACGGGATTTTTTAAAGCATCCATTGGGGCTGTAAGAGGGTCAGGGAATTGAAGAGAGATATTATAGGCACTTAAACCAGCAAGTGGAGCACCGATAAAATTCACCAAGTCATTGGCAGCAAATGCCATTGCAAGAGCAAATGTTCCTACAATAACAATAAACTTCAATACATCAACTTTGGTAAATGAGATGAGGAACTGTATAAATAACGTCCAGAAAACGAATAAATAAATTGATAAAAGCCATATATTACTTCGCATCCAGAGCGATGTTGCTTCATCTATGAAAGTAGCACCTTTTGCTCCTTTTATTACAATAAAAATTGATAATATTGTAAGACCAAAACCTCCCCATAATCCACCATAACGCTTAAATCTTTTTTCGTAATCGAATGTAAAAAGCATTCTTGTGAGATATTGAAAAAGCGCCCCAAACACAAATGCAAAAATTATTGACAGCAGTATGGCAGAAACAATAGTCAATACACTGTTAGTATTGATATAATCATTCAGAAGAGCCATAGTTCCACCCATTTGCAATATCTTTATAGTGGATATGGCAAGAGCACTGCCAAATAAACCAAAAACAAGCGAAACGGTAGTAGATGTAGGTAAGCCAAATTTATTGAAAAAATCTAAAAGCAAAATATCCTGAAACATCACTGCTACAAATATTATTAGCAGCTCATTAACTACAAAATTCTCAGGATTAAAAATACCCTTTCGGGCTACTTCCATCATACCGCTTGAAAACAGAACTCCAACAAGTACACCAACAGCAGCAATACTTAATAAAAATTTGAACTTACCTGCCTGCGATCCAAGTGCGGAATTAAGAAAATTTACCGCATCATTTGCCACTCCTACGGTTAAATCGATAACTGCAAGAAGCAATAATATCACAACAATAATAATGTGTAGTTCCACACCCAACCTTTATTTTCGTTTAAAATTTATTATCTGAATAAATTTCTCAAAATTGTCATTAATATATCTTCAAATATAAAGGTTTTTTTAATACACTGTGTTAAGATTCATTAACATTAAAAATAAAAACAAACAAATTCAAAAATACTACTTAATCTCCTCCAAAAAATCAAACCATGTATTATAAAATATCTTTTGATTTTCAAGACCTTTTATATCGTGTCCCTGCCCTTCAAATTCAACAAGTTTATAGTCCTTATTATACTTTTCCAAACTGTCTGCCATCCATCTGCTTCCCTCTACGGGTACTCTGCTGTCATTTGTGCCGTGAGTAAGCAGCATTTTGCCGGTAAAATCTTCTGCATTATAAAGCGGAGAGCGGTCTTTAAGTTTATCTGCTTCAGTTTCCGGGTCGCCGGCTTCAAGTATTACCCAGTCAGGAATATTGCAGGTCTCATAAAAATGAATAATATCAGAAAATCCTGCATGGCTCATACCAAATCCAAAATCAAAATCTGCCTTGTTGCCATTAATTTCACCCGGAAAAGACAGCAGTCGCATAGCTGCATAGCCACCGTGACTGCCACCAAACACTCCGATTCTTGACGGTGGTATATTCAGTTTTTCTGAAATATATTTTGCAGCATAAATTACATCAATTATTTCATTACCGCCGAGGTCCTTATCATTCATAGCATAAAAATCTTTCCCGAACCCGCTGCTTCCTCTCGGAGCAGGACTTAAAATATATATTCCCGCTTCTGCAAGAATCTGAGTTCTGCTCAAAAATCTGTTGCTTCCACCATAAAATGATTGAATAAGCACTAACTGCTCTTCTTTTGGCAACGGATTTTCAGGTTTGTACAGAAAAGCGTGTATTTTACGTTTTTCACCTGTTTTTTCATCAATATCAAAAGTAGGATATTCTATCCTTTCTACTTCTGCGTGCATAATTTTATCCTGCAATTCAGAAGGAATATCTAAAATGGTTTTTGTTTGGAATTCATTCTCAGTAATTGTAATCTCCTGAAGTTTGAATTTCACCTCATTTGAATTAACTGAAGTAATTACTTTATTATCTTTAGAATCAAGAATACTAATATTGAGATTGGTTTTCTTACTGTTTATTATTTCACCGTTTTCAGGATTTATAAGAAACATCTCATTTTCAACCGGATTTGCAAGCACAGCAAACAGCATTTTATTATCATTTATTTTAATTACCTCAAAAGATGACAAATCTCTTTCAAACTGAGT
>CAZIXJ010000010.1:0-19099 GCA_964542835.1 uncultured Hyphomicrobiales bacterium | reverse complement strand
TTCAATAATTTAGCGACAAAAAAACAATTTATATAAAATTTTATATAAATTGTTTGCAAGTAGTCGTTGTCAAATACATAAAATTTTATCAATAATACTTAATAAAAAATGAATAAATCAAGAACAGCTTTATTAATAGCAGTTCCCTATCTTATTCTGGCTCTTATTCATATTTGGATGGGAGCAGATTTGGATACACCCGTAGTAGCAGGCGACGAATTTCAATATCTTGGCAAAGCCCGATATATAGCCGGCGGCGAAATGCCTCTGTATCCACGTGGTGGCGCACCTTCTACTTTCGGATACTCAATGATAATTTCTCCGGCATTTATGATGTTTGATGACCCCGGAAGCATATATAAAGCAGTTCTTGTAATAAACGGACTTTTATCTGCTACTCTTTATATCTGGCTGTTTTTGTTTCTTTATAAAATTATGGGGATGAACCGAAACAGTTCGCTACTCGTATCTGTAGTTTTATCGTTTTATCCCGCCTTCCTGCTGCAATCGAATATGGCATGGACTGATGCGATTACCCCCGCATTTTTCTCACTCATAGTTACTTCATTTGCATTCTTTTATAAAAAGCAGGACTGGCTCACTACTGTAATATTTGCAATAGTATCCTCTTATTTATTCGTAATTCACGTAAGAGGGATTTCAATTATAGGATTTAACTTTATATTCCTGATATTTTTGATGAGAAGGAAAGTGCTGGATGTAAGCTATGGCACTACCGTACTTATTATAAATTTCTTTATTTTCATATTTTCTCTTTCATACGGAGACCAGCTTTCCAATCTTATGCACGGCTCACAAAGTTCTATAGTCCTGCTAATTACAAGGCTATTTGAAAGAATCGACCTGCTTATGATAATGTTTGCAATTCTTATAAGCATTTTTATTTCCAAGAGAAATACATATTATTATATGACTTATTCCATACTGGGAATATCTCTTGCATTCCTTCTCCGTTCAAATGTAATAGCTCAGACAATAGGTGTAGCTGTAATACTAATTGCATTCGGATTTCTCTTTCTGATGACTTTTCTGAAGCAAAAAAGCGTAAAAGATATTGTAAAAATTACAATAATGATGGCGGTATTTTTTGGTATTACTTATCTTGTAGTTCCCGGAGCAGAATATGTTTCGTTTATTCTCGATTCATTCTGGAAATGGATAATAAATGTGTCCGGAAAATTATTCTACCTTAATGTAGCTTCATTTGGTATGTTTTCATTCGGTATTATCTATTCATTTTTCTATATATTTAATCAATCCGGTTTCAAATGGGATAATGTATTTAAAGATACAGGCTCGGTTACGCTCATATTTATGCTACTCAACGTATTCGGAATGTATTTCATAGTTACAAATCTCGGAATAACGGGAATGGATTACAGACCTGACAGATTTTTCTACGGCAGATATGTAGAGGTATTTCTGGCACCGGTATTTGCAATCGCACTTTTCGGTATTGTACAAAGAAAGGTATTTCTGAACGGATATATTCAGTTCCTTACTTTAATATTACTAATTGGTTCTACTTTACTTCCGCTTCTTACTTATGGCAATATAATAGAAGCTGAGCCTGCATTCAGAAACTTTATGTCATTTTTCCCTCTTCGTTCGGCATTTGGAAGTATTAATATACTGATGTTTGCGCTTGTAATGATAGTCGGCTACTTTGCAGTCGGTTTTTTAGGGCAGAAAAAAGAATGGCTCGCTTTGCCTGGGATGGGTCTGGTGTTTATAGCTTTTTCTGTACTGCTTTATATTTACGTTATTCAGTACCACCATCAGAACAGAAAAGAAAGAGACAGAATTATCAGCGTAATGAATATTACAGGAACAGGCAATGGAAAAGTGGCAATAGATAACAGTATGCGGCACTCTCCGAATATGTATAATTATCAATATCAGTTTGAAGGTATGAAAGCCGAGTTTGTAAATATCAATAAAGATACCTCACAAAGTCCCGTAATACTTACTGATAATATCGATTACATCAAAAGAAACAAAGGTTCTTTTCTGCTTGGAAAAGAATTTGATACCGATGAATATTTATGGTTAAAAAACCGTGATGATACTACATTCAAATGGTCTAATCTTACATATTCATACATAAATCATGATTTGCTTGATACTAATTTATTGGGTTTTGTGTACAGAGGTTTTTTCGAACACCGTTGGATAAATGGTAATGCCTCAATCACTATGCCCCTTAACAGGCTTGATACTGCAAATAAATTATGGCTTAAATGCACAAACAACAGCAAAAGAAAGCAAAATCTGATAATAAAAATGAATGATGAAGACGTTTTTGATTTCGATATGCGTCCCGGCGAATGGGAATTTACAATCGAATTTGAAATGGCAAATATCCCGCCTTATCTGGATATTCAAATGTACAGCGATTTGGTGAGAAATAAGAAAAAAGAACTGGTAGGAATCAAAATAGACTCAATAGAAGTGCAAGGTACCGCACATAAGAAAAGTATTGATTTTTCAAACTTTGATTCAGAAAGAGATTATGATATATTTTTCAATCATATCTATAAGCATCCCGGATTTGACTACAAATCAGGTGATACTTTGAATTATAATTTGGAAGTATGGAATATCAATCCTGAAGTAACCAAAGGCAATGATATAAAAATAAGGCTGCGCAGTTTTGCTACACGAGAAATATTATATGAATCAGACGCATTGCCTGCTGATACATCATCAATATTTGCAATTAATTATGATTTTCCCGTGCCTGATATGAAAGGAAAATACTTTATGGAATTTGATTATCACAATGGCAGCGAATGGCTTAATCCTGAAGGCAATCTTACGAGAAGTTATGTAATAACAATTGAATAAAAAAGACCGCAGCAGGGAAACAGCGGTCTTTTCAGAGTACGAGGTATGTAATAATAAATTACTGTACTTCGATATCATTAAAGGTTTTTATTATTTTAGCAGGTTTTAATTCATTCTGTTTTATTTTTTCTGAATAATATTCCTGATGAGAATTTCCGTTTATTCTCTCACCCAAAGAATCTTTATCAGATACTGAATTTACTTCATCAACATTAAAACTTCTGAGTTTTCTGCATTTGCGTCCCTGAGAATTCATAAAACTGACTTTCTGGCTGTGGTCCTTATCTTTCGAATGTATAAGGAATTCAATATTTTTATCAGCAGTCCTGTGGCATTCACCAAGCAGAAAACTGAAGTGCATATCGAGATCATTTTTGCTGCTGCCCTCGATTTTTATCCATTTGAGGCTTTCATTGAAGTCATGAGCCTGACTTACTATATCAAACGGAATTCTGTTCTGTGCAGAACCTACAAGCATAAATATTTTATGCTTCTCTTTGTCGAGATTTCTTATTTCAAGTGAATTAATATTCTCGAAATCTACGAATATGAATTTTTCGTAAGGCATATTCCCCCCTAATTATTTTACTAATAATAATTTACAAGCACTGCAATGATTATTATCATAAACTATGCCAAAAATATTACTATAGAAAAAAGGAGAAAAGTATTTTAAAATTAAATATCGGAATGAAACTTTTTGATATAATAATCTGATAAAATCTAATCATGCTTTGCTTCATTATCGCTTTCTTCAGCTTCATTTACTCCGATAAGCCCTTCAATAAAAAAAGTAGGGTCAAATGGCTGCAAATCATCAATTTGCTCGCCAACGCCGATATATCTTACGGGTATCTTGAGTTCATTTACAATTGGTATTACTACACCGCCTTTTGCAGTACCATCCAGTTTAGTAAGAATAATACCTGTAATATTTGCCACCTTACTGAATTCCTTAGCCTGAAGTATGGCGTTTTGTCCTGTAGTAGCATCAAGTACAAGATATACTTCATCGGGAGCATCAGCTTTCAGCTTTTTCATTACGCGGCTGATTTTTTCCAGCTCCTGCATAAGCCCCATTTTATTGTGAAGTCTTCCTGCTGTATCAATTATTACAACGTCTTTTTCTCTCGATATTGCAGCTTTTAATGTATCGTAAGCAACTGCAGCAGGGTCTGCTCCTTGGCTTTGCTGCACTATCTCAACTCCTGCACGCTGAGACCATATTTCAAGCTGCTCATTAGCAGCAGCCCTGAACGTATCTGCAGCTCCAATTATTACGCCCTTACCCGCATTTTTATAATTAAAAGCCAGTTTGCCTATAGAAGTGGTCTTGCCAACTCCATTTACACCGACAACTAAAATAGTAAGAGGTTTTTTGGAGTCATCGGTTTCAAAAGTTTTATCTTTTTCAGCAGAAGGAGATTCCAGCATAATGTTATGAATTTCTTCTTTTAGCACTGTATATATTTCTGCCGATTCTTCAATTCTTTCTTTCTTTATTCTTCTTCTGAGGGCATTTATAATATCATCAGTCGTTTGCACACCCATATCTGAAGTAATCAGAATGTCTTCAATATCTTCAATAAGAGATTCATCTACTTTTCTACCGATACCAAGTATGGAATCAAATCTGGATATCAGTGAATTTCTTGTCTTTTCAAGTCCGCCTCTAATCTTTTTAAATTTGAGTGCTTCACTTGTTTGTGTAACTACATCGCTTACTTTTTTATTAACCTGTTCGGAAACTTTATCAAAGTTACTCGATACTTTTTCTTTAAATTTTGAAAATAATCCCATAGATGAAAATCTTTAAAATATTTTGCAACATAACAACTTACAAATATATATAAAAGAATTTAAAGAATCAGCATAAAAGATTTGGTTCATATTATCAAACATAAAATTCTTATTAAATACTGAAATTATTTAAATTTTGCAAAATAATCATCAATTTCAACTCTCAATTCAATTCCAATTTTTTCAAAGCACATTAATAAATCGTTGTACGTGCCATCACCACCAAGAAAATCCCAAAACTCATCAGCAACTTTCAGTTCGTTCTCCAAATCAAGCATACCAGCCATAGTCCAACGGCTGTATGGTTTTGGTTCGTAGGGGTTATAAGGTATAGAAATTAATGTGTTAACTTTTGCATCAGGTTTTTCAGCTAATACTGTTGCTACCCATTCAAGAAGTGTTCTTTTAAACTCTTTAAAACCACCTTTGTTAGGTTTTGCTGTTTTAATGTCTATCAAAAATATTTCACCTTCATTGTTTTCAAGATATACATCAACTTTAGTTGGTTTCACTGTTCTCAATTCACCACTCTGGCAAACATCACGTATCTTTTCAATTTCTTTTTGTTTATCTGGCTTTTTGCGAGCGGATGTCAAATCGTCCATTATTTTTTGAATTTCATATTGAGCTTTTTCACTTATTTGTGTACCGGATTTCATTTGCTTTTTAGCAACTTTAAACTTACTTGAAGCAAGTGAGACTGCGACAGGCTCAAAAATTGTTGTACCGAAATTTGTATTTAGTGAATGTATAAAAGAATACAAAGCGAGCCTGTCTTTCCCTAACAATCTGGTATGGAAGGGCATTACAGCAGGCTCAGGATTATAAGCATCAAATCTTTTCAAAAGACTATTTCTTATAGTTTCTTTAACAGATTTTATTTGTGATTCAGATAGATGCATTACGTTTCCTTCAAATGGAATATTATTTCAGAATATGCGGTTTTGTCCTTTTCAGTTCTATTCAAAACCGGTCTTTTAAATTTGTTAACGATTTTCATACCGGATAATTCAGCAATTTTAGGATAAAGATTGTATTTGTCATTTGCTACTAAAAATACATCATAATCATTTTGAAGATATTTTTTTGAATTTTTTAAGACTTCAGCGATTCCAACCGTATAAGAATTTAAAGCATTTTTCCCCTGTCCTTTATACAAAGGTCCGATTTCAAGTTCATCATTTCGCTCAAAACCAAACAAATCATAAGCGTAAGCATGTTGTTCATGATAATCAATTAACCCAACATAAGGAGGACTTGAAAAAATACCTTTAATCTTTTTATCATTTACTAATTTTGCAAATTTCACATTCTTCTTTTCTAACTCATTTATAATGTTAATTGTTCTTGAATCTCCTCTCAAACACCTTTGATAAGTGTTTGTTTTTAATCTCTCAAACTCTTGCAATCTTTTTATAGTATCTTTTGAATATCTTTCCCACCAAGACAATATTGAAAATAATGGTTTACATATCTTTCCATGTTTTCTACAATAGTATGTATGCGTCATAGGTTCTTTCAATGTAGCTAAATCAGCATGAGTTGTAGCTCTGCAAGACCTTATAGTTCTACTTAAAATAATAGTGATGATTTTTTTTGTTTTTACATTCTTAACTTTTTTCAATAAAGCAAAAGTAAAATCAATTTCATTTTTTACTGGTTCTAAATACCATTTTTCAATAAAATTGTCAGAATTATTATTTTTAATTTTTAAGTTATATTTTTTTGTTAAATCATTATATATTTGAAGAAATTCTTTTTCTTTTTCGATTGTATATTTTTTTTCATCAATTTCTTTTTGTCTGACTTTAATTTTAAACTCAGGAGAAGGAAAATATTTTTTATTATAGATACTTAATGTTTCTAACAATTCATTTTCAAATTTTGTATTATTCTTATTAGAAATGAAATTCTTTAATTCAGAAGTAATATTGAACAATTCATTTCTTAAATCTTCAAAATCAACTTTAGAAATCTTTACATTTGAAATCAATGCATTAAATGCAGAAACATCAACTCCTATTGTATGAATTCCTAATTCATTTGCCTGTACTAAAGTAGTACCACTTCCACAAAAAGGATCAAGCACTATATCATTTTTAGCAAAATAAGTTTCTTTCTTAAAACTATCAGTGTGATTATCTAAAAAATATTCAACCAATTGAGGAATAAATTTTCCTTTATATGGGTGTAATCTATGAACGTGTTTAGTTGTATCTTTTTCTTTCAAATAATCAAAAGAAAGTTCCCAATTGAGATCTTCGCCAAGCTTACCTCTCCAATTAGTTTCTCGAACTCCATTGAAACTATTGTAATACTCAATTAATTCCTGCTTATTAATAAAAGATACTCCATTATTTCCGTATCTTTTAATTTTTCCGTATTGAATTAAATATGAGATATTTGATGTTGTTACATTTTTATTTAAATACTTACTTGCCCAGAGGCTTGCTTCTTTTATTTTTAATAATTCTGACATTTTGCTTCAATCACAAGTGAAATAAATTACGATATTTACAAATATACAAAAATTATTTCAAAATTTTCAAATATTATCACCAAAAAAGGGAGCGTAAAAATTACGCTCCCTTGGAGATATTCTCTTTTGTTACGAAATATACTATTTTACTTCAGGTTGCATTTCATCTTTCATCTCTGATTTGCCATCTGTGTCGTAGGTTTTTCCAAAGATATTTCCTATTTCACTGCTGATAGTCATATCCTGATACCTTCTTATTCCCGTGCCTGCCGGGATAAGCTGCCCAAGTATGATGTTTTCTTTCAGCCCAACGAGATTATCTATCTTCGCAGCTACTGCGGCGTCGGATAGCACTCTCGTAGTTTCCTGGAACGAAGCTGCAGACATCCAGCTTTCTGTAGTAAGTGATGCCTGAGTAATACCCAGAAGTACAGGTTCAGCAATTGCTGGGTCTGCTTTTCTGAATGCCGCCGGTATCATATCTTTTTTCTTTAGCTCGGCATTGGCTTCTCTTACTTTTCTTCGTGTATATAGTTTGTTTTCGTTAAATTTCGAATCACCTTTGTCGGTGATGTAAACCATTGTTTTCAGATATTCATTTTCGTCAAAGAATTTGATTTTATCCACCTGGTCATTTTCAAGGAAGCGACTGTCTCCCGCATCTACCATACGAACTTTCTGAAGCATCTGCCTTACGATTACTTCAATATGCTTATCATTGATTCTCACACCCTGCATCCTGTATACATCCTGTACTTCATTTACAAGATATTCCTGAACTGCATTGGCGCCTTTGATACGCAGAATATCGTGAGGATTAATTGCTCCTTCTGTAATTCTGTCTCCGGAGCGAACGTAATCGCCTTCCTGAACGAGTATATGGCGACCAATAGGAACTGAATATTCCATTTTGGTCTTCTCATCCATACTTGTTACGATAAGTATTCTCTGGCCTCTTTTCGGTTTGTCGAATGATACAAGACCGTCAATATCGGAAACTACAGCAGGATTCTGAGGTGCCCTCGCTTCCACAAGCTCGGTTACTCTCGGCAAACCACCTGTAATATCAGATGTTCTTCCCATATCTCGAGGAATTTTTACAAGTGCCACACCGATTGTAACGTCATCCTGATCATCAACTATAAGCTGCGCTCTTGATGGTATATTGTACGTTTTGAGTAATTCACCTTCTCTGTTCAATATTTCAATAGCTGGAGATTTAGTTCTGTCTCTGGAATCAATAACCACTTTTGTAATGTGTCCGGTTTGCTCATCGTTTACTTCACGATAAGTCTTATTTAATATTAAGTCTTTATATCTTACGATACCGTTAAATTCATTTATAATTGAAGTATTATATGGGTCCCATTCATAGATTATCTGACCTTTTTCTACTTCATCGCCTTCTCTTACTTTTATTTCAGCACCATAAGTGGCATCATATTTAGTAAGCACTCTGTTGCTTTCAGGGTCAATTATCTGAATCTGACCACTACGACTTACTACCATATCAGTATCGGCAGTTTCGCCTTTATGAGTTACTATTTTTACATTTTCAAACTTGATTATACCATGGAACTTAGCTTTGATATTAGACTGTGATGCCACAAGTGCGGCTGTACCACCGGTATGGAATGTACGAAGTGTAAGCTGTGTACCCGGTTCACCGATTGACTGTGAAGCAATAGTACCTACAGCCTCTCCAACATCCACCAGTGCTCCTGATGCGAGATTCTTACCATAGCATTTTGCACAAACTCCTCTTCTTGATTCGCATGTAAGTACCGACCTGATACGTACAGATTCGATAGAAGTCTGCTCAATTGATTCAGCCATATCTTCTGTTATCATATTGCCTTTTTTCACGATAAGCTGATTAGTAAGAGGGTCAATTACATCTTCCAGCACTACACGCCCTGCAATTCTTTCCTTAAGCGGCTCTTTGATATCTTCACCTTCTTTAAGTGCAGTCATGTCCACACCTCTAATAGTACCACAATCCTGCTCGGAAATTATCAAGTCCTGAGCTACATCATGCAATCTTCTTGTTAAGTATCCGGCATCGGCTGTTTTCAGTGCCGTATCTGCCAGACCTTTTCTTGCACCGTGAGTAGATATAAAGTATTCGAGTATCGACAAACCTTCTTTAAAGTTTGATATAATTGGATTTTCAATCAATTCACCTGTCTGACCGGACAGAGTTTTCTTAGGCTTAGCCATCAAACCTCTCATACCGGCAAGCTGCCTTATCTGCTCTTTTGAGCCTCTGGCTTTGGAATCAAGCATCATCCAGAATGTATTGAATCCCTGATTATCATTAGCCATTTCATTATAGAGTTTATCTGCTATTCTGTTTGTGGCATTAGACCATGTATCAATAATTTTGTTGTATCTTTCACCGCCGGATATTACACCCATCTGATAGTTCATTTCAATTTTATCAACTACTTTCTGAGCTTTACCGATAATATCTCTTTTCAGATCAGGTACGATTACATCCTGAATACTTACAGATAAACCACCTATTGTGGAATAGGTATATCCCATATCTTTTAATTCATCAAGGAATTTTACAGTCTTTGCAAGCCCTGCTTTTCTGAAAGATTCACCAATTATCTGGCGCAGCCTGCTTTTGCTCATTAATTCATTGAGATACCCCATTTCATCAGGCACAATCTGGTTAAATATTACTCTGCCTGTAGAAGTTTCGATAATCTGACCTTTATATCTCAATTTAATTCTTGCATTGAGATGAAGTTTTTTAAGATTATACGCAGTAAGCACTTCTTCATTTGAGCCATACGTTTTATTTTCTCCGGGAAGACCTTTCCTGGATTTGGTAACATAATACAAACCAAGTACCATATCCTGAGTAGGAACTGTAATCGGGTCGCCGTTCTGAGTGTGCATAATATTATGTGGGGCAAGTATAAGAAGTAGCGCTTCGAGCTGAGCTTCATAGCTTACCGGCACGTGTACCGCCATCTGGTCGCCGTCAAAGTCGGCATTAAATGCAGAGCAGGCAAGAGGGTGCAACTGAATAGCTTTTCCTTCGATAAGTCTCGGCTGAAATGCCTGAATACCAAGACGGTGAAGAGTAGGAGCACGGTTAAGCATTACAGGATGCCCTTCTATTACTTTTTCAAGTATATCCCATACTTCATCAGTTTTCTTTTCTACCATCTTTTTAGCACTTTTTACAGTTTTTACGTGTCCTCTGTGGATTAATCTTCTGATGATAAACGGTTTGAATAATTCTACCGCCATATCTTTAGGAAGTCCACACTCGTGGAGCTTAAGTTCAGGACCTACTACGATAACCGAACGTCCGGAATAATCAACACGCTTTCCAAGCAAATTCTGACGGAATCTGCCAGTCTTGCCTTTCAGTGTATCTGCAAGAGATTTCAAAGCTCTCTGGCTTTCACTTCTTACGGCTCTACGGCTATTATCAAATAGTGCATCCACTGATTCCTGAAGCATTCTCTTTTCATTTCTTAAAATTACTTCAGGAGCTTTAATATCTATTAATCTTTTAAGTCTGTTATTTCTAATTATTACTCTTCTGTAAAGGTCATTGAGATCACTTGTGGCAAATCTACCGCCTTCAAGAGGCACAAGAGGTCTCAAATCTGGTGGAATTACCGGAATTACATCGAGTACCATCCAGTTAGGCTCATTTGGAATATCATTTGCGTTGCTCAATTTGAATGAGTCCAGCACACGAAGCCTTTTGAGCAAATCATTTTTCTTTTGCTGAGAAGTTTCTTCTTTTAAAATCGCTTTAAGTTCATCATATAATGATTCGGGTTCTACCTGCTTCAGTAAAGCTTTGATAGCCTCGCCACCAATTAAGGCAATAAACTTTTTAGGGTCTTCATCATCTCTTTCGAGATGTTCCCTCGACATTGGTTCAAGTACATCCAGATATTGCTCTTCGGTAAGAAGGTCTTTTTTCTGAAGTCCGGTTTCTCCCGGCTGTATTACCACATACGATTCATAATATACAATTCTTTCAATATCTTTTGTAGGCATACCAAGCACAGCGCTGATTTTGCTTGGCAGAGACCTCATAAACCAAACGTGAACTACAGGGACAGCAAGCATTATGTGCCCCATTCTTTCGCGTCTTACGGATTTCTGAGTTACTTCCACGCCACATCTGTCGCAGACGATGCCTTTGTATCTGATTCTTTTATATTTACCGCAGGCACATTCCCAGTCTCTTATAGGACCAAAGATTTTTTCACAAAACAAACCATCTTTTTCAGGTCTGAATGACCTGTAATTGATAGTTTCGGGTTTAGTAACTTCTCCATGCGAACGGTTTAGGATATCATCAGGCGAAGCAATCTTTACGGATATGCTTTGGAAGCCCTTTCTTGGAATAGCTCTTGACTGCATGAGAATTTACTCCTTTATATATTTACAATTATTATCATTATTATTATAGCCGGCAAATGTATTATTCAATATCAAGATCGAGACATAACCCCTGAAGCTCTCTTACGAGTACGTTAAATGATTCAGGAATATTAGGTTCAGGTAAATTCTCGCCTTTCACTATCGTTTCATACATTTTAGCCCTTCCCTGTACATCGTCGGATTTCATAGTAAGCATTTCCTGCAAAGTATGTGATGCGCCATATGCTTCAAGCGCCCATACCTCCATCTCTCCGAGTCTCTGACCACCGAACTGTGCTTTACCGCCGAGCGGCTGCTGAGTAATAAGAGAGTAAGGACCAATTGACCTGGCGTGCAGCTTATCTGCTACCATATGCGCCAGTTTAAGCATATAGATATATCCCACTGTTACTTTGTCATCAAAAGGCTCACCGCTTCTTCCGTCGTAGAGTACAGTTTTGCCGTCGCGAGGAAGACCGGCTTTTTCAAGTAAGTCTCCTACCTGATCCCAGGTAGCTCCTTCAAAAATAGGAGTAGCAAAATTTACACCCAGTTTAGAACCTGCCCAGCCCAAAGCTGTTTCATAAAGCTGACCGAGATTCATTCGGGATGGTACACCAAGAGGATTAAGTACGATATCTACAGGTGTGCCGTCAGGAAGGAAAGGCATATCTTCGGTATTTACGATTTTCGACACTATACCTTTATTACCGTGGCGGCCTGCCATTTTATCACCTACCTGCAACTTACGCTTTTTAGCTATGTAAATCTTAGCCATCTGAAGAATACCCGGCTGCAATTCATCTCCGGATGCAAGTTTGGTCTTTTCTGCTCTGAATACTGCTTTTATGTCATTTCTTTTTACGATATAATTATTAAGCATTTTACTCAATAATTCATTTTCTTTTTCATCTTCCAGTATGTCATCTCTCAAATCAATAGATTCCGGCTTCAATACACCATCATGAAATTTCTGAATTACTTCTTCAGATGTTACTTTTTTGCCTGATTTGAACACTTTAACGTTTTCTACAAGATTTAAGCCTTTTATCTTTTTGCCGTCAAGGATTTGGCTTAATCTGTTCACAGCTTCTTTATCAAGTGATTCTATCTGATCAACTTCCTGAGTTGCCAGCCTTTCTTTTCTTTTCTTTTCTGCAAGTCTGGTATCTTTATCAAGAGTGATTACTCTTCTTGTGAAAAGTTTAGTATTGATTACCACTCCCGTAAGTCCCGGAGTAGCTTTAAGCGATACATCCTTTACGTCGCCTGCTTTATCTCCAAAAATTGCTCTGAGCAGTTTTTCTTCAGGAGTAGGATCGGTTTCACCTTTCGGCGTAATTTTTCCTATAAGGAAATCACCTTCGTTTACTTTGGCTCCCACTCTTATAAGTCCGTATTCATCGAGGTCTTTTGTTGCTTCTTCGCTTACGTTAGGTATCTCTCGTGTAAATTCTTCTTCACCGCGTTTTGTATCACGCACCTGAAGAGAAAATTCCTCTATATGAAGAGAAGTATAAACGTCTTCGGCAACTAATCTTTTTGATAATATTATCGCATCCTCAAAATTATAGCCTCGCCATGGCATAAATGCTACAAGCACATTCTGACCAAGAGCCAGGTCGCCTTTGTCAGTGGATGCTCCATCTGCCAGCGGCATACCTTTATATACTTTCTGCCCCTGCTTTACGATTGGTCTTTGATTTACCGATGTATCCTGATTAGTTCTGCTGAATTTTATAAGTTTATATACTACCCTGCTCTTCTCACCGAATGTAACAAACTTTTCATTAGGGTCTTTTATTTCATCATATTTTACGTGAATTTCTTCGGAGTTTACGTATTCGACTTCCCCATCACCTTCTGCAAGGATTAGAGTTCTGGAATCTTTAGCCACTCTTGCTTCCATACCTGTACCTACGATAGGTGCAGTTGGTTTAAGTAGTGGTACTGCCTGCCTCTGCATATTCGAACCCATAAGGGCGCGGTTTGCATCGTCATGCTCGAGAAATGGAATTAGAGCCGCCGCAGCACTTGTAATCTGGTCGGTGGAAATATCCATATAATTAACTTCATTTGCATCCACTTCTACATAATCACCGGACTTTCTGGCTTTAATTTTATCTCCGGACAATTCTTTTTTATCATTTACAGGAGTGGAAGCGGGAATTATTATCTTACCGTCTTCTTTTTCAGCGGAAAGATAAACTATTTCATTTAATACTTTTCCATCTTTTACTACTCTGTAAGGAGTTTCGATAAATCCGAGCTCATTAATCGTAGCGTGAATTGCAAGCGAGGAGATAAGACCGATATTCGGACCCTCAGGGGTTTCTATCGGGCATAGTCTTCCATAATGAGTATAATGAACGTCTCTTACCTCAAAGCCCGCTCTTTCTCTTGTAAGACCACCGGGACCTAATGCAGAAGTTCTTCTCTTATGAGTAAGCTCTGCAAGGGGATTAGTCTGATCCATAAACTGAGACAACTGATTAGTACCAAAGAACTGATTAACAACGGAAGTGATAGTCCTTGCATTAATCAATTCCGAAGGTGTAAGGTTTTCACCATCGTGAATGCTCAGCCTTTCACGGATAGTTCTTGCCATTCTTGCAAGCCCTACGTTAAACTGTGCAGTGAGCTGTTCTCCAACGGTTCTTACTCTTCTGTTACCAAGATGGTCAATATCATCGCCTACCTGCTTGTAATCGTGGAGATAAATTAATTTCTTAATAATTGAAATAAAGTCTTCAATAGTAAGAGTGGTAATATCAATATCTACATTATGCTGAAGTTTTTCATTTATTCTGAATCTTCCTACAAGCCCGAGGTCATATCTTTTTTCATTAAAGAATAATTTATCAATTAGTTGTTCTGCAGTTTCAATATCAGGTGGGTCACTTGACCTAAGAGTCCTGTAAATTACTTCCAGTGCATCTTCTTTATTTTTAGCAACATCTTTCGTAAGAGTTTTCGCTATTACCGGCTCATCATTAGGGTCAATATACTGAAAGAATTTCACAGGCAATACTTCAGTTTCGCCAATTTTTTTCAGTAATGCATCATCCATAATGTCATCTCTTGTAGCAAGTATTTCACCTGTCTGCATATCAATTACATCAGAAGCAATTCTTCTTCCGGCAAAGTCTTCATTAAGCTGCTCTTGCGGGACTTCTTCCGACAAATCAAAAAGTTCGAGTATCTGCTGATCTGAAGAGAAACCTAAAGCTCTAAGCAAAGTAGTAGCCGGGAATTTTTTCTTTCTGTCAACGTAAGCATACATAATATGATTAATGTCCGTAGTGAATTCCACCCATGAGCCTCTGAAAGGAATAATTCTTGCAGTATAAATTCTTTCACCGTTTGGATGGAGAGCATCATCAAAAAACACACCCGGGCTTCTGTGAATCTGGCTTACAATAATTCTTTCAGCACCATTAATTACAAAAGTACCTCGTGGAGTCATAGCCGGGATATTACCAAGATAAACTTCCTGCTCTACCGCTTCAATATAATCTTCGGATTCAGGTTCGGCTTTTGAAGATAATCTCAGAAGAGCTTTGAGAGGTTTATTAAAAGTAAGTTCTCTTTCACGGCATTCCTCTTCATCATATTTTGGCTTTTCTATATTATATTCTACAAATTCAAGCTGAAAAACCGAAGATGCGTCTTCGATTGGAAAATTTGTTTGAAAAGCGGACTGCAATCCGATTTTTTTTCTTTTGGAAGGTGCAACATCTTCCTGAAGAAAGTCTTCATATGCACTAATCTGCACACCGAGAAGATCGGGATAAATATTCTCTACATCAGCCTTGGAAAAAGTAATTCTTTCTTTTAGCCTGACTAATTCTTTTGTACTTTTCAGCACTTTATAATCGCTTAGGTCAATATTCTTATCCGGATTTTCGGCTGTGCCGTTGCCGATTTCCGGCAATCCATCTTTAATTTCCCTGGCGTCCATATGCTCGCCTCCTAATACACTACTTATAAAAAAAGGATTTTTTGATTAACATTACCCTAAATGCAAATCAAAAAATCCTGTGAATTTTGTTGTGTTTTTCATTAATAATTTGTATTTTTAAATTATAAAGATTTACAAACATTATACTGTAAATAGAACGTCATTCCCCAAAAAACAAATATAAATCGGGGAAGCAGCGATATGCTCCCCCAATTTTTATAGAGAATATTTGTTACTTAAGCGTAACTTTAGCTCCGGATTCTTCAATTTTCTTCTTAAGTTCTTCAGCTTCATCTTTTGATACCTGCTCTTTAAGTACTTTAGGAGCGCTTTCTACAAGTTCTTTGGCTTCTTTAAGTCCAACGCCTGTAATTTCACGAACTACCTTAATTACATTAAGTTTTTTGGCACCAATATCCGTAAGCTCTACGTCAAATTCAGTTTGTTCTTCTTCTTTTTCTTCTTCAGCAGCTGCTGCAGGAGCAGCTCCGCCTGCCATCATCATAGGAGCAGCAGCAGTTACACCAAATTTTTCTTCTAATGCTTCTTTTAGCTCGGCAGCTTCGCCGAGTGTAAGGGCGGAAATCTCTTCAACTAATTTTTCTACTTTTTCAGACATTTACATATTCCTTATATTTAAATTCTAATTATAATTTACAAAAAAATTATGCCGCTTTATTTTGTTTTTGTGCTACGGCATCTATCACTGAAATTAGGTCGCGAGTAACGGCAGATACCGTTCTCACTAGCGGAGTAGCCTGATCAAGCGCACCAACAATACCGCTCATAGGTGCTCCGAGGCTTCCGACTATTCCGGCTATCATATCTTCTCTTGAAGGCAAGGCGGCTACTGCGTCGAGTTTCGTGCTGCCGTAGATTTGCCCTTCTATTGAAACTACTTTCAATGCAGGCTTTTCAGTCTTACCTTTTTTGAGAAATTCCTGTGTTAGTTTTGCCGGAAGAATCGGGTCATCATAGCCAAAAGCCAGAATAGACTGACCGGCAAGCATATCTTTCGGTATATCTATCCCTTCCACTTCATTCATAGCACGTACCAGAAGCGTATTTTTTGCTACCTGCACGTCTATGCCTTTATCTGTAAGAGTTCTTCTGTAAGAAGTAAGTACATCTACAGACATTTTTTCGTAGTTTAGGACATATACACCTGATGCTTTTTTAAGCTTTTCAATCAAGCCATCGATGATTTCCTGTTTTTGTGCTCTTGTAATCATTTAATTCTACCGTTTATTTATTTATACTTTATTACAGACAGACCTGACAATTCAGGAGAAGCGTTCTGGCTGTAAAGTGCGTAATAGTCTTATTTTGCGATTAATTATTCTACATCTACAAATTTGAAAGTCTGCTCATTTATCTTTACGCTTGGTCCCATTGTGGAACTAAATGAAACGCTTTTGATATAAGTACCTTTCGCTGAAGATGGTTTTGATTTTAGTATTTTGTAATAAAAAGTGTTGGCGTTTTCCATAAGCTGATTTTCATCAAATGAACATTTGCCGACAGCAGCAGCAATATTACCGCCTTTATCCACTCTGTATTCGATTTTGCCTGCTTTAAGCTCTTTTACCGTTTTTTCCACATCAAAAGTAACCGTACCTACTTTCGGGTTTGGCATTAAACCGCGGGGACCAAGGATACGCCCTAGCCTACCTACCTGACCCATTACATCGGGAGTAGCTACCACGACATCAATATCAGCCCAGCCTTTCTGGATTTTTTCGATATATTCATCCAGACCGGCATAATCCGCGCCGGCATTAAGTGCTTCCTGATCCTTAGGAGTTTTAGCAAGTACAAGTACTTTTACGTCTTTACCTGTTCCGTGCGGTAAAGAAACAGTTCCTCTTACCATCTGATCAGCTTTTCTGGGGTCAACTCCCAGATTCATAGAAATTTCAAATGATTCATCAAATTTTGCATTAGCGTTGCTTTTAATCGTTTTCACAGCATCATCTACTGAGATTTTATCTACAGCAGAAGTTTTTTCAGCTATTGCATTATATCTTTTTCCATGCCTTTTCATTTTGACGATCTCTGTATATTTTTTTTAAAATTATCTGAATTAGTCAACTACCACAAGCCCCAAACTACGGGCAGTGCCGGCTATCATGCTGCATGCAGCATCAATATCTGTGGCATTCAAATCTTCTTTTTTTATTTCTACAATTTCTTCCAGATGCTTTCTGTTTACCTTGCCTACTTTTTTCTTGTTGGACTCCGGAGAACCACTGTCAATTTTGGCGGCTTTTTTCAAAAGCACACTTGCAGGAGGAGATTTGATAATAAAAGTAAATGATTTATCACTGAAAAAAGTGATTTGTACCGGCAAAATCATTCCTGCCTGCTTGGAAGTTTTACCGTTGAACTGCTTAACAAATTCCATACCGTTCAGTCCTCTCTGACCGAACGCCGGTCCTACCGGTGGAGCCATTGAAGCCTCTCCGGCTTTTAGCTGCAACTTAAACATTCCTGCTACTTTCTTTGCCATTATATCTTATCTTATAAGTTTATAAAATCTATGCTTCTAATTCTACCTGAGTGAAGTCTAATTCTACAGGAGTCTTCCTGCCGAGTATTCCGACTTCCACTTTGAGTTTTTGCTTTTCGTAATTTACTTCTTTTACGGTACCGCTGAATGTATTGAACGGACCTTCAATTACTTTTACGGGGTCGCCTGATTCAAACGTAGTGGATACGGTAGTAAGGTCTTTGCGGTCTTCCATTCTGCCGAGTATTCTGTCCACTTCGGTTTTTTGCAGAGGCACGGCATCATTCCGCCTGCCTACAAAACTCACAATAGAAGGCAGTTGAGTAATAACGTTTTTTAATTTGGCATCAAGAGAACACTTCAAAAGCATATACCCTGAAAGGAAGTTTGATTCTTTAGTTCTTCTCTTGCCGTTTTTTACTTCAAAAACCGTTTCTTTTGGAATTACGATATCATCTACCTGATCTTCAAGACCAAGCCTTTTTACTTCCGTCTCAATAGTAGCTTTCACTTTTTCTTCATGTCCGGTGAAGATTCTGATAGCATACCATCTCGATTCGAGCTTTTTAGATTCTATATCGTTTTGTTCCATCATCTAACCAAAATTTAAAATATCCAGCGAATAATACTTTCCATAATCATATCAATTACCCAAACAAAAAAAGTAATAACCGCAGTAACTGCAATCACTACTATAGTGGATTCTCTAAGCTGTTCCTTAGATGGCCACGATACTTTTTTCATTTCGGCACTGACACTGCCTACAAAATTTTTAATCTTTCCAACCATATCGGCAAAACCCGGTAAAAACAAAAAATAATATTTAGCACGGGTGGTAGGACTTGAACCCACAGCCTACGGTTTTGGAGACCGCCACTCTACCAATTGAGCTACACCCGTATGCTTGCTTAAGAGCTGATGATCGGATTTGAACCGATGACCTCATCCTTACCATGGATGTGCTCTACCACCTGAGCTACATCAGCTTAAAATAAAAAAGCGAGCGGGAGACGAGACTCGAACCCGCGACCCTCAGCTTGGAAGGCTGATGCTCTACCAACTGAGCTACTCCCGCTTA
>CAZIXJ010000009.1:9725-19248 GCA_964542835.1 uncultured Hyphomicrobiales bacterium | reverse complement strand
AATATATTTTTTAATTTATTATTATCACTTATTATTTGATAAACGTATAATCCCGGGGACAATTTTCCGGTTGTAAGGGATAGAATACGGGAATGATTAAATTCCTGTGATTCCATTAACTGCCCCTGAATATTATAAATGTTTACCTTAGTAATAAATATGTTTTCAGATTCTATTCTCAAAATCTCAGATTGCTGATTATAAAAATAATTAATTTTATCGTTATTATCAGCTACGCTCGTACCTTCTTCAAGATAGTTGCTTTTAAGTATAATTTCAGTTCCCTGTACATTTGTAAGGCATGTACAATTATCAAGTACTGTTACATCTACGTCTATCATCTCTTCTGAATCCGTATTTTTAAGTGAACTGAAATACACTCTCAAAATATTTTCATCAGCGAGATTATCAAATGCAATTATATCTAATTCGATTGACTCATCATTTTCATTCATTTCATTAACAGCAATCTTTTCGGATAATACCGATACAGAATCTATTATAAAATTATTCAATGGTTTATCTATCGTAATTGAGATGTTTTCTGCATTGTGTTCTTTAATTGTATTTACCGAAATATCAAGATAATCAGAGCCTAATGAATCTACATCAATATTATTCGAAGCAGATGCATTAAAATATCTGTCATCAGAATAATCAATGAACGATATTATCTCAGCATTGCTGTAGCCTTTGATTTCTCTTGAAAATTCATCAGTGAATTCAATATAAGAAAATTCAACTTCCGACGTATCAGGGCAACTGCCCAGATAATCTCCACGCATAGCAACTAATTTTCTGTTGCCATATACAGGTTGATTAATGCTCATCGTAATCCCAAACCCCAAAACCATACCGGTATCCTGCATAAATGAAATTTCCTTTTCATCCATATACTCAGTGAGAGTATTGGCATACAAAGGTGCATTCAACGCAATAATTTCAGGATTATAGAGTAACTGAAAATCATAACCAAATAATGAATCCGCAGGAGTAACCTCGCCCATATCAAGTACGAGCTGAACTTTACCCTGATGCGGATTAGCTTCTGATTTGATATTGCATAAATCCACTTTCATACTGCTTTCAAGATATACAGTATCAGGCGAACCTGCATTTATCAAATGGCTGCCGCCTGCTGTAAACAACAGCAGCCATATTATCATACAATATTTGATTATATTTTTTTGCATTTTATCTGTAAAGTAACTTCTGTGATTCTGAAACATTAGCTCCGGTAAGAGTATAGATATAAACGCCAGGCTGAATGCTTTCGCCGGCTTCATTAATACCATTCCAGTCAATAGTTTTAGTTCCTGTTTCAAGTGTACCGTTAAATACAGTTTTCACTTTATTTCCAAGAAGGTCATAAACTATTAGCTGATAATTACCCGGAGTTTCGATATTCAAATTGAAATTAGTGCTGTTGCTGAATGGATTTGGTGAATTATCCATTAGCACTGCATTATCAGTAACATCATTTACTGAAGATAATACAAGTTCAATATCTTCAATATTTACGTCATTGAATCTGATTTCGCTTGCTTTAAATTCAGGATTTGAAGATGTAAACGTTACATAAGCGATTGGTTCATCAGCACTGAAAATGCCTTCGCCTGAAATCACAACTACATTAGTAGAATATGAAGTCATCAGCTTATTATAATCATTTGAAACTGTATAAACATCTTCCACATTACCGTTTATTTTGAATTTAGTACCAACTGCATCGTTGATATTTCCATTAAGATAAACAGGTACCTGATAAGTATTATTGGCTATTTCATCTACGTTACCAAATGTAATACCGGTAGCAATATCCTGATTAACTTTACCGAATACAGGAATACTATCAATAATCCAAGGTAAATAAGGTACTCTGCCTGAAATATACTTAAGAAGTATAGCGGCATCATATTCATTCGCTTCAAATCTTAACTGTTTAATAGATGATATTTCATCAGGAAGACTATCGGCATAATTCATATTTCTCCAAGGAATATCTTTTCTTACGCCGTTTTCATCATGATAATATCTTCCGTTATGGTTTACATCACCATGATATGCAGCTCTTCTTCTTATCGGGTCTAAAGGAACTTCAGTAGCAACTGATTTGATGATTAATCTTACATCATTAACAGTTACATATCTGTTCTGTGGCATACCTTCGTGTCTCTGACCTTCTGCTTTAGAGAAGTCCACATCACCGTCGCCCCAGAATTCTTCAATATTATATCTGCCGAGTGCGTTGAATTTAATTCTTCTGTCAGTAGCACCTGAAGGAGGCCATAAAGTTGATCTTCTGCTAGTGTCTCTTCTTGCTCTTACAACATCATATTCTTCAGGGTCTTCTACGTAATAAAGTCCGTTAAGGAAGTCAGCGAGTTCGCCAACTATTGTACCTTCGCCTTTAATACCGATAGTAGCACCTTTAGTAATTACGCGTGGGTCTTCAGCCATTTCATCACCAATTTCACCATAAGCGAATTCGATGTTACCCTGGTCAGAAAACTCATCGCCTGATTTGTATAGAATTACCTGGAAAGAACCAACAGAAGATTTAATTACTTCGCCTTCATGCATGTAATTGATATTTAATTTATTCCATTCGATAGTCATAACGCTGTCGTTATCGGTAGTGTACATAATTTTACTCGGTACAAAACCCTGGAATAAACTGTTTTCATCTCTGTAATAGTGGTCGCCCCAGTAAGGAGCAATAACATTTACAGGATAAGAATTATCACCAATGTAAAGAGCTTTCTGATCTTTTGGAGGAAGGAAAGGAGGAGTCTTCACAGAGCTACCCTGTTTCTCACCAAAAGTAATAAAACCATTTACATTAATCCATAATTTATTATAAATTTCGCCATTAAATTCAAAATCGAAACCGATCTGAACTTCATAATATCCGTCATTCATATCAGTAGTATTAAACTGAGGCGGAAGAGCAAAGTCCTCTGCAAGTGCAATTTCTACATTATTATCATCAGGATTCAATGCAGTATATGGCACTCCGGTAATCACTCTGATAGCCTCAAATTCATCTGATACCTGAGCCTGTGCATTATTTGGAATAATAAGGGCAATAGCCGTCAGGATTCCTAAAGCACTAAGAAAGATTTTATTCATAATTTTAACTCCGTATATTTAATTATAATAATTTCGTTATTACAGGGCTTCCGTGAACCGGAAGCCCATTTTTTTAATTATTATTTTGCAATTACAACCGGATAATTGGATTGTTCTGATCCGGAAATCATTCTCACCTGATAAGCACCGCTTACAAGTTCGCTGTTATTTGCATCAGTACCATCCCAGTCAATTGAGTAAGCGCCGTGTCCTAATTGTTCGTCAACCAATGTATTTACTACATTACCCAATGCATCTACCACTTGTAATTTCACATGTCCTGCTTTCAAAACTTCAAAGTTTATCTTGCTGTTGTTTCCTACAGGGTTCGGAGCTACATTAGTAATTCCGGTTTGAGTAACTTCCATATTTGTATGTGTATTTACGGAGTTATTTACGTCATAAACAATCACAAATCCGTTAATAATAGTGTTATTAACTACTACTTCATACCATTCTTTATTATTCTCATCTCTCCATCTTGTAATTGTGTTACCATCCACAAGGTTAGGATCAGGATTATGCATATTTATACTGAAGAAATTACCGTTAGAATAAATATCTCTTAAGTACCACTGAGAACCATTAGGATTTTCATCAGATACATCAGGAGCAGGTATTTCATCAGGTCTCCAGCTAATTACAACAGGGAACAGTGGTGAACTTGAACCGTCTTCACCGCCGGCATTGTATTTTGCAATATAAGAGAATTCATTTACATTCGGATTCTGAGAAGGATAAATATTTCTCAGTACACCATTTCTTAAAGGAATAGTCCATCTTGCATCAAATACATCTTCCTGAGGAAGAGGAGGAATTTCATTTTCACAAAGAACTTCATCAATGCTTCCTACATCAGCGCCATCATTACCGTCACCGGTAGTAGTTACCTGCTGAGAAGAAGTACCAAAGTAAAGCATCTGTGAAGCATATTTTCCGCGTCTGTTATTATTTGCTACTTCAATTCCAGCTACAAAGTCTGTTTCAAGAGACATTTGGAGCCTGTAAACCAAAGTATCAGCAAGACCAGCTTTGTCAGTTACTACTACTTTAATGGTAATATGATTTGCTCCCTGGTCAAGTGGAATGTCGAAATTATCTGTTGATAATTTGACACTTACAGTGTCTGTTTCATAATCATTACCACTTATAGTAGCAGGCTCTACATCAAGTCCGGTTAGTTCTTCATTATCATAATTAAGAAGAGATACCGTAAGAATTTCTTCGTCAGTTTCTCTTAATAAATCAAGGTCGCCTACAGTTACATTTTGCTCGTAATATGAACCTCTGTCCACACAAGTTACTTCTGGAGATTCGATAGTAAATGGTCTGTGATTATTCGGTCTTACTTCAAGGTCTAATACTTTGTAAGTCATCAAACCATTTTCATCAATTACCACTACAGTAACTTTTTCGTTTTTAGGGGCATCTTTCACACCAGGTTTTCCATAAAGGATACCTGATCTTTCATTTATTTTAAGCCACTCAGGAGTAGTCTTAAGAGTAGTAAGATCAAGTTCGCCGGCTTCAGGGAAGCAAGCATCATAAGGAATTGAACTTTCTGATGTACTTGGATATATAAGTCTGTAAGTAAGGCTTTGATCGAAGTTAGGGTCATATACCTTAATTGATTTAGACTTATCCATTAATTGCGGATTATAGTCTTCATCTTCAAATGCTACAGGTAATGCATCATCATTTTGAATCATTGGCTGTACGTTAATGAATATAGGTACTCTCACAGAAGTCATTGCACCGTGACCATCATTGATAATCATAGTGAATACCGTGTCGGTATTAAGATGTCTGTTATACCATGTATCATCATCATCAGAGCCTATAGGCTTAATCATATCATATGCTGTTTCATAAGGAATTCTAATGTTCATTTTACCAAAAGTAGTAAAGTCATAAAGGAATTCATCAGCAGTATTATCTGAATCATATTCATTGAAATAATCATTTGCCATCCAGACTGGTCTGGACTGACTAACCATCATACCACCTTCTGTATATTCATCTTGATCATAATCTATTGAATCAACCAAGGTAGTATCAGTTCCCGGCCTGATAGAAGTATTAGCAAATGCATAATGAGTTCTTCCATATCTGAAGTCCCAGCCTTCGGCAGCAGGAGACTGATCTTCGAGCTCATCTGTAGAGTTGAAATCCGCCTGGAATCTCAATTTAGCAAGGTCATCTGATGCAGCCTGCCAAGTCATACTTGCGATAAGTCTGCCATCGTCAGTTTTGCCGCAATTATAGAATGAAGGGCTGTAAGTTACATAAACTTCTTCAGTGCCAGGTCGGTAAATAACTTCTTCCTCAGCATCATCATCTAAGAATTCAGGAGGAGTATTTACTACATGTAAATCAAATTCATATTCTCTTGTGTACATACTTCCTACATTTACAGTATCCTGCTGTAAATATCTGGCAAGAGCCTGATAATAGAGTTCTGAATCTTTACCGGTATTCATATAGCCCGGATAGATTTCTACCCATTTATCAATAGTATCCTGAGGGATACCCATTTCTTTAAGATTATCTACGTTTCTCCATGTAGGAGGGAAGTTAGATACGCTTACTGTTACTTTTTCACCACCAGGTACGATGAATGGATTAATAGGATGACCTTTAAATTCTATCAAACTGTTTGAAGGTTTTCCGTCGTCTCCGCGATAGTAAGACTGGTCACTTACATGAACCGTATCTACCATCAACCATCTTTTAGCAGCAGAAGCACCGCTTACTTCCCAGTTATAAGAAAGCCACGAATAGTTATCAGGGTCAACTTCCGCTCTCGGGTCGAACCATTCATTGTTATCATCAGCAGTTACAGCAAGGATAAAGTCGCGTCCGCGTCCACCATAAGTATCTGAGAACGGATCATCATCACCATAGATTGGCAATGTACTGTATTTACCGATTTCATTAGGATAATCTCTGTCTTCAGTAAGGAATACTCTGTTTAGGAATTCAGTAATTACTACCGTATCCATATCTTTATTAGGGAATTCAGAAGGTACTACTTTAACGATAGTATCAGTCTGAAGGTCAACAATATCATGAGTAAATACAGGCGGTTCGGTAGAGCTTCTTATCTCAAAAGAAAGTCCATCATCATATGCTGAATTTACACCTTCTCTCCAGAGAACTGTTCTAGAAACCACTCTTACCACATCACCCACTCTTACAGGAAGAGCATTATATTTTTCACCTGCAAAGAAAGTAGTAACCGACTTAGCACCATCCTGATTATCATCAGGCATACCAGGTCTGTTTGAGAATAAATCACTTACTCCGCCTAACAGGTTATCATCATCATCATATTTTCTGCCTCTTAGAGCAGCTTTATCTTCATTGTAAGCAGCCCAAGGGTTATCAGCAGAAGGTTCATTTGGATAAGGATCTCTTGAAAGTCTTTCAAGAAGAGCTTTTCCACTACCATAATTTGCTAAGTTTTCAAATGTTCTTCTTAAGAATGTATTAGGATTTCTGTTAGTTGAGTCAGGAACCAACTCTACAGTAGCCCAGAATCTTTCTCTGTTTTCTTCATTGTCCACCTGAGTAAGATTAGCTCTTACGAAATCACCGGTAGTTTCATTAATCACGAAGAATACAGACTGATTGTCCATTCTGTTATCGAAGTTATTTTTAGCAATATCACCACTGTAATCAATATTAGTTTCCAAAAATACAGGATAGCCGATAGGATGATACATATCTCCGTCAGCATCAGGACCGAATTCAGTCTGAACAGATGCAATACCGGAATAAATAAATTCACCTTCATCATTTTTCATTTCTGCTACGTGCGGGTCTCTTACCCAGCGTTTCACATACTTACCTTCTGAAGGCATATCTTCCATATCAAATCTTTTTACGATTGGCGGAATACCAACAGCAAAATCTTCGATAGGGCTCATTCTGCGTTTTGAGTAATCAGCAGTTTTAATATCAGTACCTTTATCATAAAGGTCGTAGATGTGTCCTGAGAATAACAGATGTTCAGGAAGTGAGTTATCACCAACGGTGTTTTCATCTGTACCATTTGTTAATGGAATCGGGTCATACTGTCCGTATTTGCCTGCAGATTCGAAAGGACCCTGATCTCTTGGGTCGCCTGTTTCCTGAATTGTGAAATTAAGTCTGTTATCTTCTTCAGTAGCGTAATCCACATAGAAAGTTTCCATCAATGCGCCCTGTACGGCACCATCTCTTGTAATCTGCATAGTAACGTCAGCCTGAGTAGCTCCCCAGTAGTTACCTCTCAATGTATCAGTACCGCCAAATCCGATACCAAGCTCACCTGCAAGTACTCCTTTAGTATTTGGAGCGTCAGGAAGTCTGATAAGGAATCTTGCTTCATTACCGTAAATTGAGTTTGCAGCTTCAGAGTAAATATTTGAAGGAAGTGGTCCCTGAATTTCGCCATAAATTGTTGCACCAACCAAGTCGCTTGATGCAAAGTTTTTATTAATAGAGCCATCACTATTTCTTACTACAGGACCTGTAACAGCATTCTGTTCCATTCCTATTTCTGAAAGAGCGATATTTCCATTTATTAAAGATCTGTTTACTATCATTTTCAAATCATAATTGTCAGAATAGATAGCTGAACCTGTATAAGATTCATTATTCTGGAATCTTACTCTGTTAAAGAATATTGAGTCAGATCTTGCTATTCTGTTTGTAGTTGCACTATCAAGTACATAGATACCGCCACCAAGTCCGATTCCGTTTTCAGGAAGTCCGACGTAAGGGTGATAACGAACTACATCAATAAGACTTTCATCTACAGGTCTTAATTCATCCCATGTATCTCCACCATCTTCGGTTCTCATAAGAAGACCATAATCTCCGCCAAGATAACCGTTAGTCTGAGAAGTAAAGAATACATCATAAATATTCCATGTTTTACCGGGATCTACCTGTGTCCATGTGTCGCCGGCGTCATTAGTCTTGATTACAACACCGTTATTTCCGACTATCCATCCATCAGCCTGTCCTGAGAAGAACACTGAATTAAGAGTAACAGCAGTCTGCGCATCTACAAATTCCCATGTAGCTCCGGCATCTTCTGTTTTAATTACAACGCCGTTATTTCCAACAGCATAACCGTTAGAAGCACTTCTAAAGAATATTTTGTTAAGATCAGAAGTCAAACCTGTAATCACCTGGAAATCCCATGTAGAACCGCCATCTTCAGTTACAAGTACTGAACCTCTTTCGCCTACTGCATAACCTGTATTAGTACCTGTAAAAGATACTGAATGAAGGTCATTAGTTCCCGGCTGCACAGTGTTCCATGTAGCTCCGGCATCTTTGGTAGTAAGGATATAACCATCTTCACAAACTGCATATCCTACCTGAGTACCTACAAAATCAATATCATAGATAGTTTTGTTTGTTCCGGTATTCAATTCAGTCCAAGTATTACCGCCATCTTCAGTCTTAAGCATAGTGCCTCTGTCGCCGGCAGCATAGCCGATACTGTAATTTACAAATTCTACAGCTTCTAATCTGTATTTAGTACCTGAAGTCTGATATTCCCAGTCAGTACCGCCGTCAGTTATTTTAACGATAAGTCCGTTATAACCAACAACATAACCGGTTTCATCATCCAAGAAATAAACACTTAGAATATCTTCAGTTACAGGAAGAGTACCTTTGCCAATCTGAGTAGTACCTCTACCACTCTGTGCTTCCAATACATCTTCGTCAACTACAATTTTATTATCAAGGAATCTTGTAAGCATTCTTACATCCGGTGGATATTCATCGCTTGTGTAAGTAAATGCTGCATCTTCAGATTCATAATGAGTAGCAAGCATATCACTGTTAATAGTTACTTCGTCAAGGTCAGTAAGGAAATAACGTTTGGATGAAGCCTGAGGATGTACTATAGCCACAGCACCACCATTACCGTTATAAACTTTATTGCCTCTGAACTGAACAGCTTTTACCACGTTAAGGTCGCCATTCAATGAATAAACAGCACCACCACCGCGAACATCATATCTCTGGTCGCCTTCTACATCTTCACCTACAACGTTTCCGTTGAATTCAGCTCTGATAAGCTGAACAGCTCTTGATGAAGGAGGAAGAGGAGGATATGAAACAGGAATATCAATATAAAGACCACCACCGGCATAACCGGCATAGTTTGAATCAATTTTTACAGAGTATTTACCACCGTAATTACTTGTTTCTTCTACGGTACCACCGGCACCGGTAATCAATGTATTTCTTTTAGTAGCTATCGCGCCACCATATGCAATTGCATAATTTTTGTAAAACTCAACGTCAAATCCATAATTTCTGGATTCAAAAGTTCCGTCGAAACCACCAATAACCCCATGACATTCAAGCCGTATGTGTGGAAATC
>CAZIXJ010000009.1:2839-9715 GCA_964542835.1 uncultured Hyphomicrobiales bacterium | reverse complement strand
CACCAATAATAGGAGATACGTGAGATTCATCGGTATTACCATCTACATAGATAGCTCCACCGGCTCCCGCCCAGTTCTGAGTGAATAAAGTAGGAACTTCTTTATCAGGATTACCTCTTACCTGAAGTCTGCCAATTACATTATTTGTATAAACGGCACCACCCATAGAATAAGTAGCACTTGTAGTGCCCTGATAAACTTCATCGGTGAAATACTTTGCAGTAGCTTTGTTATTATGGAATTCACCGGCAAGAATTAATGAAGTATATTCACCAACATAAACAGCACCACCACGAGCACCTTCTGTGCCGTAATTATCCTGATAGTTGCTGGCAATATTATTATTAGCTATAAAATAATCTTCATCATCAAATTCTACAAAACTGCCTTTGATTTTTACTGAATTATTCACACCGAAACCAATTTCAATGTGTCTTTCTACCTGTTTGTCGGTACCGGCTACATAAAGCGCCCCGCCATAAGCGTGGTTACCGGTTGCAACAGGATAGTCAGCAGGTACATCAGTAAGGTCTCTAATAATTTTATCTCCCTCTGATGTAGTATCTTCGCCTACTTTCGCAAGCTGAGCAATATTATTATCAAAAGTAAGTTCTCTGAATCTTCCGAGGAACACAGCAAGACGTGCATCATCATACGCCTGCAGTGTTTCATATTCTCCCGAACCTTTTCCATAGAAAAATTCAGGGTCTTCATTATCAAGATTGTCAATTTTAGGTATATTCAAATTTACTTTTGAAGGAGAAGCATCTCTTTCAGTAATATTTGGATTTTTGTCTTCTTCATAAGTTCCGGCATTAGCAATCAAATCAAGATTATCATAATATGTGTCAAGATTATTATACAATCTTGGGAATCCTTCAGGAGCCTGAAGTATCTGCAATGCACCGCCACGAAGGCGAGCCATATTGTCTTTAAAATCCGCTTTGATTAGCCATGTTCTTGAAGAGAAAGTAGTAAGAGCACCACCGGCACCATTAGTAAGAAGAGTCATTTTATCATTTACCGTTTCAGTCCATGCAGGTCTTCTTTCTTCATCATAGAATCTGATTCTGTCCACAGTAAGTTCTTTTCTGAAGTTTTCAAATTCTACATTTCTGAAGAAAGCAGCTCTTGCACCCGGAAGCACAACGATATGTCCCCACTCGTAAGAGAAGTTATTTACAGGTAGTCCGATAAAACGGATTTTTCCGTTTGTTACATCTACCGGCTTGTCGTTAGCTCTTTTCCAAGGATTAGTTCTGATATTTACGTCTTCATCAGCTTTCCATAATCTTGCCGCCATATACATAATTGCCTGTTCGTAAGTTACAATCACATGATTTGGATTGCCGGGCAATGAAGCATTATAGTCGGTAGGATAAGCAGGATTACCTGCGTCCACCAAATCAACTATTTTGCCTGTGCTTCTATCCAGCACTACATGGAAAATATAATTGTATTTGGTAGGGTCAACTGTAACTTCTCGTTCAGTCGAAACTCCAATCGTAGATTCTCCTCCGTCATAGAGGATATAGTCAAAAGATGCATACTGACCCTGTAATTCCCAGTTTACGGAAGGATCAATATTGTCTGGTTGAGCGTTGTAATTAGCAGAAGCTAAACCGTCTGCGATAATTCTTCCACCAGTGGAATCAATAAGTCTTCCGTTTGGATGGAAATAAATATCGGTACCCGGCTCAATAATTAAAGTACCGCCAATTACATAGTCATTGTTAATCAGATACGTTGAATCCTTGGTAAATATTCTTACATCACCAGGAGCAACTCTACCTGACACTTCTACCTGCGGCTTTTTCGCCCACAATGAGCCACCGGCCACCAAGCCAATGATCACCGCCAAGAAAGTCATACGAAACAATCGTTGCATGTTACCTCCAAAATTTAAATAATTTTGTACAACAAATTTATTAATAAAATCCATTAATTATTACCTTAGTCATAAATTAAAATTTATCATAATTATCTATTCAATAACCGTGCCAAGACGGGCAAGCCCAATCTTCGCTTCGTCGGCAAACTGAGACATCTCATTCATAAGCACAATATCTTTATAGACTTGAATTGCCTTATCTTTTTTTTCTGCATTTTCATAATTTAATGCCGCAAAAAGCATATATCTGAATTTAATTTCATTTTCAAATGATAAATTAGCTGCTTTTTCAAAGTATTTTGCAGCATCTCCAAAGTTACCTTCTTTTTCGTAACACGCTGCAATACCAGCATTGGCACCGCTTCTTACGAGCTTAGCTTCGGAATCTACAGCTTTTTCAAAATACTTTTTTGCATTGGAATAATCATTAAGTGCCACATAGGAATTGCCTGCATACAGAGATGCAAGTTTGCCCTGCTCAGTAGAACCGTATTTATCGGAAATGTCAATTAAACCTAACACTTCTTCCCCTCTTACCTGCAAAGACGGATTGCCGTTTAGTGCAGTTTCATAGTCGCCCTGATCATATACAGGCTGAATCCTGGAAAGTGCATTTATGGCATTAAGCCGGTTTTCCTCTGCTTTATTGTTAAAATATACTATAGCTGCAATTGCTACTATTACCACAACAGATATTACAGAAACCAGTGTGCCGTGCTTCTGTATAAAACCCTGCGCTTTCTCTACTACATCCTCTTCGCCGGAAGCACCGGCTTCCACATCGGGAGTAGTTATCTTGCCGAATTCTTTCTCTTCTTTTTTACTCATATCCTTTATTTCTAATTTGTTAAAAAACATTATTCCGTATGCCTGAAGGGACTCGAACCCTTAGCCTTTGGAACCGGAATCCAATACTCTATCCAATTGAGCTACAGGCACAAAAATACTCTTTTTTCAGATTACAAATATAAATGATAAGTCCCGAATATGCAATTAAATATTCGGGACTTTGCAATTAATTTGAATTTTTAAAAGTTTTGTTGTGTGTAATTTGATACACTGTGGAATTTTTTACACACTCTTGTACTACTCTAAAATTTGACTGTTTTATCTATTGCATTTTTAATATCTTGTTTGTTTAGAAGAATTTCATCCTCGTATGATTTGGCAAAACCTACAGGTACATTTTTAGAGCCAACCCTCAATACCGGTGCATCGAGATATTCAAATACATTTGAAGTGATTTCCGATACTATTTCTCCGCCAAAGCCTCCGTTTAATCTGTCTTCGTGAGCTACAAGCACACGACCGGTTTTCTTCACTGACTCCATTACGGTTTCCTTATCCCAAGGCTGAAGCGACCTTAAATCTACTATCTCAACGCTAATTCCTTTTTCTTCAAGGTCTTCCGCCGCCATCATACTCATATGAACTGCCGAGCCATAAGTAACTATTGTAATATCACTGCCTTTTCTTATAATTCTCGCTTTTCCGAAAGGAATTATATGGTCATCCGGCATCTCATGAGAAAATGCCCGTTTAAAATTATAGAGAAATTTCGGTTCAAGAAATACAGTAAATCCTTCAGAACGGATTGAATTTCTCAAAAGACCTGCTGCATCATCTGCAAATGCAGGATTTACCACTCTTATACCGGGAATGGTTGTAAACGTAGCTTCGAGATTCTGTGAGTGATATAATCCTCCCTGTATGTATCCGCCGCTTGCAAGCCTCATTGTTACGTTTGGTGCAAATTGTCCTCTTGTACGCCAGTAATCGTGAGAAGACTCTACCAACTGCTCCATAGCGGGCCAAAAATAATCGGCAAATTCCGCCCCTTCTATCACTACCCTTATTTTATCATTAAAGCGGGTAAATCCATTTGCACTACCTACAATATTATCCTCTGCAATCGGTGCATCAAATACTCTTTCTTTTCCGAATTCTTCGGGCATTCCTTTTACTACATTGAATACTCCGCCTTTTCCAATATCCTGTCCCCAGAGGTATGTATCGGGATTTTTCCTGAACTCATCCTTCAAAGTAAGATTAATTGCTTCTAAATAAGATATTTTCTTTTTATCCGTATCGGCGGTTTTTTCAGAATCATTATCCATCGTTACAAAAGCCTCGGGTATGATAAATTCATTCCAGCTTTTACCGTTAGCATCCGGTGCGGCTTCAGCTTCATCAGCGGCATCGAATACAAGCTGTTTATTTGCTTCCTCGATTTTTTCCACTTCTTCGAGACTTAGGATGCCTTTATTTATAATATGGTATCTGAACTGAAGCAAAGGGTCTCTTCGCTTTACAGTTTCCAGCTCTTCTTCGCTGCGATAAAGTGTATGCCTGTCCGAATTGGAGTGAGACATTATTCTGTCACAATCAGCGTGAACTATCGCAGGACCTTTTCCTGATGTAGTATAATCCACTGCTTTTTTCATTGCTCTGAATGAATCAAAAGGGTCTCTGCCGTCACAATTAAACAACTCCAAATCTTTAAGCCCTGTAAAATTCTCTCCTACATTTTCATTGGCAGTCTGCGATTTCAAAGGTACGGAAATACCATATTTGTTGTTTTGAAGTACAAATACGGCAGGCAACTTTTCAAGGGAAGAAACATTTAAAGCTTCGAAAAAATAGCCTTCGCTGCTTGCAGACTCACCGCCGGAATAAATTGCAACGGAATCCGCTTTATATTTTTTAATAGCTCTTGCTACTCCTGCCGTGTGCTGAGAATGATTGCCGGTACAGGACGATACATTTTGTATATTCAAGGAAGGCTTTGCAAAATGATTGGACATATGGCGACCGCCCCCTGCTACGTCTGTATCTTTGCTAAGTCCGTTTAAAATTATCTCCACAGGAGTAATTCCCGCTGCAAGAGAAGTGAGAAGGTCCCTGTAATACGGAAAAAGGTAATCCTGTTTTTGTCTGAACGTCAATCCGGTAGCAAGCTGTATTCCGTCATGCCCCGCAAATGAAGCGTGGTAAGACCACCCTTTTGCCATCTTTAGATACAATGCCGCTTTGTCATCCAGCCGCCTGCCAAGATTATTTAATCTATACCACTCTATTATCGTTTCCTTATCGAAACCTCTGAAATTAAATTTTGAGTACAAATCAACTTCAATTTCTTTACCCTGATAATTCATTTTTACGGTTTTCACGCTTTTACCATTCGATGTATGATCATTATTTTGATTTATAGTTTTATCTTTACTTACAGTTTTGGGCATCAAATACTCCTAAATTGTGAATCTTTTATAATCCAATCTATCTTACGCAAAATATTATAATTTATTTTACTATCTGAATTTGTTAATAATATTAACATAAATAAGACGTTTACACGCAATTTTATTTTTTTCTCAAAGAAATCAACATCTCTTTTACCTTATCGGGATTTGCCAGACCTCCTGAATACACATTCACTTTCCCCGTCAAAAATCCAATCAATTTAAGATTTCCATTTTGATATGATTCGTATTGCTGCTTATTCTCTTCTGCAACTTTTTGTATAATTTCATTAATTCGATTTTCATCATTTATCATATAATATTCATTTTCTTCAATTATTTTTCGGGCATCCTTTTTCTCAAGTATTACCCTTTCTAGTATGTCATCTATTTTGCCTTTTGGAATTATTTGATTCATTACAGATTTTAAAACATAAAAAACATCTTTTACTTCCGGAAATAATTTATATTTGATAATTAAAGGTCTTACCCTGTTAAAAAATATAGCATTAAATAAACTCATCGCATCTGTCTCAAAATCGGAAAATTTAAAATAATACTCAAGCAATTCACCATCTTCTATCAAAATTTCTGCCTCTTTATCAGAAATCTTATACTTATGCTTAAGTAATTTTCTCAATTCTACCGGCAGGCGTGGCATACTTCTTTGTAATTTTTCAATTTCGTTTTTATCAATTACCAAAGGTGGCAAATCAGGTTCCGGTATATATCTGTAATCAAGAGTATCCTCTTTTTTTCTCATTGGAACAGTAATCTTTTTCTTTTCATCATAAGTCCTCGTTTCTTCATTTATTATATCATTATTCATCAGAAGACATGACTGTCTTTTTATCTCATACTTCAGCGCATCCCTTATAAATTTGAAACTGTTAAGATTTTTAATTTCCACTTTTTTACCCGGTTTACCGGCATTGAAAGATACCGAAATATTAGCATCGCATCTGATTTCTCCTGACTGAAGATTGCCTTTGTTCAAATTTAATATCACAGCTATATTACGGATTTCCTTCATAAAAAATGCTGCATCTTCAGGAGATTTTATGTCGGGATATGTAACGATTTCTGCAAGGGCTATTCCTGCTCTGTTAAAATCAATTATTTTTCCGTCCTCTTTTATTATTGTTTTTCCGGCATCTTCCTCAATATGCAATTTTTGGATTTTTATCATATTTTCATCAGGCAAAGATAGTTTGCCATCATAAGCAAGAGGATGAAAATTCTGAGTAATCTGATACCCTTTAGGCAAATCATAATAAAAATAATGTTTTCTGTCAAATCTGCTTTGCTTATTAATTTTACAATTAAGAGCCAGTGCCAGCTTCACAGCCTTATACACTGCCTCTTTGTTCAGCAGAGGTAATGTACCGGGATAGCCGAAAGTATATCTGTCGGCAGTAATGTTGGCAGGGGCATCAGCAGCAATTTCCGAATCGGAAAATAATCTCGTTCGGGTATGCAACTGACAGTGAACTTCCAAACCGATAAATACAAATATTTTATTCATTTCAAATTATTTCTTATTTTTGCTTATCTTTTTCAAAGAAAAATAAATATAACAATGAATTACAAACAAAACAAATTATATTTCATAGGTGATATTCACGGCTGTATAGATACCTTAAAATTAATGATTGAAGAAAAATTAAACCCCACAAAAGAAGACACTGTCGTATTTATGGGTGATTACATTGACAGAGGTTCTAACCCCAAAGCTGTAATTGATGA
>CAZIXJ010000009.1:0-2829 GCA_964542835.1 uncultured Hyphomicrobiales bacterium | reverse complement strand
AAATATCAAAAGGATGATTATTTCAATGCTGTATTCCTGCGTGGGAACCATGAAGATATGATGCTCAGATCTATTGAAGATGAAAATCTTATACCCGACTGGAAAGAAAACGGAGGAGATGCTACTCTCAATAGCTTCAATGCTTCCAAGCCAAATGAAATCAACGATACTTATATCAGTTTTTTACGAAATACATTGCATTTTTACGAAACTGAAAAATTTGTAGCAGTTCACGCAGGAATGAATTTTGATATTGATAATCCGTTCAATGATGATAGTGCTATGCTCTGGCGAAGGAACAAAAGAATCCACACAGAAAAACTAAACGGCAGAAAAATAATTGTGGCTCATACTCCCGTAACGCTCCAAGAATCAAAAAAATCTTTAAATACAGATAAAATAATGCTCGACGGTGGTTGTGTTTATCTGAATAAACTACCATTTTTGGGTAATCTTATAGCTTTTGATGCAACAAATTATAAAATAATTTCAGTGAGGAATGCCGATGAACAAACTTGAACTAATCAGAAATTTATGCCTTTCTATGAAAGGTGCTACTGAAGATATGCCTTTTGATGAAACTACTCTCTGCTTCAGAGTAGGCGGAAAAATATTCGCAATTACTGATATTGAAGACAGACCAGTGAAAGTAAACCTAAAATGCGACCCTGAAAAGGCTATTGAATTAAGAGAATTATACGAATATATTACTCCGGGCTGGCATATGAATAAACAGCACTGGAACACAGTAAATCTCGAAAGCGATATTTCTGACGAACTTACAAGAGAGCTTGTGATAGAATCTTATGATTTGATATTCAAAAAACTGCCTCTGAAAGAAAAAAAGAAAATAATTTAATAATTATTATTGCTAAATAAGAATATTTGTTATATTGGAATTATGAGAAGTGCCATTATCATATTATTTTTTCTGCTTTCCTGCCTTTATGCTTATGCCAATGAGCATACAGATTCACTGATGAAGGCACTTGATGAAAATATCAAAGCAAAAAACTATAATGACGAAGTTTTTATGATAGCTTATGAAATAGGTAATCACCTTGCTTCGGAAAATATTGACAAAGCATTCGAATTTAATTACAGAATGCAGAGCCTTGCTTCGGAAATTGATAATGATACTTTAAGAAATATTGTATTTATCAATTTTGCAAATCTATATAAATTTCAAGGGTTTTACGACAAAGCATTTGAAAACTATTATAAAGCTGCTTTCTATTCCAAAACGAATGACAGCGGTGCTTATGTGTGGAACCTCGTTCATCTCGGTAATTTGTATTACAGAACAGGATTGATAAATGAAGCAATAGAAAAATACAAAGAATCCATTGAAGTATCACGGAATCATTATGAAAGATTTGACAAAGAAAACAGTAGTATTGATTCTATCAGAGCTTATCACTATCATTTCGCAGTTGCCGTTTGTTATAATAACATCGGGCTTTGCAAAATAAAGCTAAATGAAATCGAAAAAGCCCGTGAAAATTTTAGTAAAGCAAAAGCAAGCAGAGAAAAAACATACAGTAAAATTGGAATGGCATATCAGTATTATTATCAGGCTATGCTCTATAATATAGAAAACAAAAAAGAAGAAGCAATGAATGATATTGAAACTGCTTTAAATACTATTGAATTGGCTATTTCTGAAAACAGAACAGATTATTTTAACAAAATCATTGCCAAAACTGAATTTTTATTCTTGCAAACCGAAATATTTTTCGACCGAAATAAAATTGATTCCGTTTATAATACATTCGATAAAATCATTGAACATCTGAATGATATTTCCAACAACAGAGACAGATTGAATTTGACTTTATCTTTAGCTCAAATGGAACTTGATAATAATATGCACTCAATAGCCGAAAGAAGACTAAAACAAATCATTAAAGAGTCAGATAAAAGCAAATACAACCAAATAAAAGAAGAAACATATCTCACTCTGGCAAAGTTGTATGAAAAAACCAACAAACCTTATAAAGCAAATGAAGCATACAGGAATCACAATAATTTTCGGGATTCAATACAATTTCAGCAGGATTCTACAGATTACAAATGGATAGAAAAATCCGTAATTAATGAAATGAAAGCCCAGCAAATAGAATTAATGCAAAAAAATAAATTGCTAAATCAGGAAAAAATAAAAAATCAAAACATACTGATTACTTTTTTAATTTCCATTACGATACTTATTTTGCTGATTCTCATTATCTTATACAGAAATCAGATAATCAATAAAAAGACTAACAGGAAACTTGCAAAATCAGAGAGTGAATTAAAAAATGCAATTATTACAAAAGATAAGTTTTTATCAATCATAGCTCACGACCTCAAAAGCCCTCTTTCTTCATTCACGAATTCACTCGAATTAATCTATAATTACTACGAAAAAATGAGTAATGAAGAAAGAAAAGAATTTATCGAAGAATTGCACAAATCTTCCCGCCACCTCCTCGAATTGCTCGAAAACCTCTTAATATGGAGCAGAACTCAAAACGATGCTATTCCATACAATCCTGAAACAGTTTCGGTGAAAAGTGTTGCCGACAATGTAATTTCACTTCTTTTTGAGTTCGCCAAAGGCAAGCAAATCACATTGAAAAATGAAATCCCTGAAGATCTTAATATTAATGCTGATATAAATATGCTCAACACAATTTTCAGAAATCTAATCTCAAATGCGATAAAATTTTCTGAAGCAAACAGCTCAATAATTATCGGTATGCAAATGAAAGACGGAAAAACCGAATTCTTTGTAAGAGATTTTGGTATGGGAATACCGGAAGATAAAATTGATGATGTTATCAAATT
>CAZIXJ010000008.1:10232-19288 GCA_964542835.1 uncultured Hyphomicrobiales bacterium | reverse complement strand
CACTTCGACAGGCTCAGCAACCGCTTGTCGAAGTATCGGAGTTTCGCAATGAGAATATTTTTTGTTGTTCTGAAGTATGTTATATGAATGAAAGCCAATTGGTATTAAATACCTTTTTTATCATATTCCTGATGCCAGTTTGGTATAAAAAGGAGTTTGGTTATTGCAAACTAATTCTCTGTATTCTATTAAATGACTATTATTTGTAGTTCACACCGTTATTATTTAACGTTTAAAAGTAAGGATTTACCTCTTTTTTAAGTTTGATATTTTTAATAATTTTCAATAATTACTTTATTAAGTTTTATAGTAAAATAAAAGTCCGTTCCTTTGTTAACTTCAGAGTTAAACCAGATTTCTCCGCCGAGCATTTCTGCGCAGGCTTTAGATATCGAAAGCCCAAGCCCTGTGCCGCCATACATTTTACCATCTTTTCTATCTACCTGCCTGAATCTTTTGAATATTTCATTTTTGTGGCTTTTGGGTATTCCTATTCCGGTATCTTTTACGTAAAATAGTATCATGTCATCATCTTCCAGGCTGTATCCGAATTTAATTTTGCCTTTATGAGTAAATTTTACAGAATTGCTCAATAAATTATTCAGTATTTGAAGTATTTTTGTATCATCGCTGTTTGCGATTATTCTTGATTGGTTATTTTTTACAAGCTCTAACTCAACATCTTTGTTTCTTACTTTTATGATTGACTCAATCATAGTATAAATATCGTCCATCAGAGCGTTCAAATCAAAATCATTATTATAAATAGTCATTTGTCCCGCTTCAAGCTTGGAAATATCTATAATGTCATTGATAAGATTCAGCAGATAGTCTCCACTTGTAAATATGGTATTTGCATATTCTTTGTATTCTTTTTCGCTGTCAGCCCCTTCCATCATTATTTGTGCAAAGCCGAGTATCCCGTTCAGTGGTGTACGCAATTCGTGAGACATATTTGCCAGAAATGCAGATTTTAATCTGTCGCTTTCTTCAGCTTTTTCTTTTGCTAATATGAGTTCTTTCTGATACCTGACAGTATCGGAAATATTCCTGACGATGCTGAGTACGTGCATATTATCCACTGCTACCATTCTGGATTCGTAATGCTCATGCTTTCCATTTGAATTTAGAGAATAATTAAAAACTTCAGGCTTTTTAGTTTCAAGCACTTTATGAATCTTCTCATAAGTCAGTTTTGTAATATCCTTAGGCATTACGTCTTCTATCTTCTGATAGATGAAATCTGTAGGGTCCCTGTAAAATAGTTCTTTTGAATTGGAATGGTAATTAATGAAATGCCCTTCGCGGTTGAGCACAAAAAGCATATCGGGCATAGCAGTAAGCAGACTTTCATTATATCTCTTCTCGGTTTCAATTATACTGTTTTGCTCTATAAGTTGTTTTTCTCTTTTTTTTCTTTCGGTTACGTTATGCCCTACAGCATAGAAAATATCTTCTTCAGGTACGGGATTTACTATCCAGTCTATCCAGATAATATCTCCGGCTTTGGTATAAAATCTGTTTTCAAATCCTACTACTTTTTTCCCGCGTTTAAGCAATTTATCTATTAATTTCAAAGTAGGAAGTTTGTCATTTGGATGCACAAAATCAATAATAGCCATACCTCTGATATCCGATTCATCATATCCGAGAATTTCCTCAAATGCAGGATTTACTTTGATAAATTTATTATCGGATATGCGTACGGTACAGATAATATCCATTGAAAGCTCAAAAATATTTTTTAGTTCGTTTTTTAATTTTATCTGAGCTGATACATCTCTGAAAATCCCCTGTAAATAGGCTTTGCCTTCATATTTGAATAAACTTGCTTTTACTGATACCTCTTTAATTATTCCGTCTTTAGTAAGGATGTTCGAATCAATAACTTCAGAACCTTTTTGATTTTTATGTTTCTCAAAATCACTTTTGTAGTCTCTTCCATCATCAGGATGGAGTTCAGACTGATGCTTTCCAATTACAAAATTCCTGTTAGCATTGAATAATACTTCAGTCTGTCTGTTGCAGTCAATTATTTTACCTGTTTCGGCATCTGCAAGCAAAATGGCATCCATCGCCTCTTCGAATTGCATACGGTATCTGTTAAGTGCAAATTGCTTTTCTTTTTTCACTTCATTAATATGCAGAGCATAGCCAATATCATTGGCTATTTCCGTAAATACATCGAATTCCCTGCTGCTGATACTGTAATCATCAGGTATAGTAACTGATATAGTACCAAATACTTTATTTTTAAATGATATGGAATGCAGCATTGTCCTGCCAACATCCTCATATTCAAAAAGCGGGCATTCTTTACAATCTTCAGTGTTTTTCAAAGCAAAATTAATATTTTTATTTCCCATTGCTTCTTTTAGGTGCTTCGTAATTCCCTTTTCATCAAGAAATTCGATAAATTCATCAAAAACAAGCCCAAGCCCTGATTCAGCATAATGATTTACTTTCAAATTTTCATCAAAGAGTATTATCCAGCATGTTGTATATCTTCTTTCGGCTACAAGCTCTTTTACAATTTTATCAATAACCTGCTCAATATCATCTTCCTGTGTGATTATTCTGTTTATGTTAAGAAGAGCCTGCAGGATGCTGTTCAGGTGTTCGATTTCTCTGTTTTTTTCGATATGTTCAGTAATATCTCTGCCGGCAAGAAGTATTCTTTTTTCATCATTGAAATTAGTGCTTCCGGTTTTGAATTCTATTTTGGAAATATTGCCTGATTTGAGTTTGAAGTCAGTTTCAATTTTATTTGTCAATTCCTCAAATTTGTTACCGTTTTGATTAATAATTTCATAATACTTATCATCAGGAATGAAATCTTTAAGATTTGATATTTTATTTTCATTGCCGGCAACAAATTCTGATGCATATTCATTAAGGTAGAGGAAGTTGCCGTCGCTATCAAGTATAGCTATAAAGTCGGAAGTGTTATCTGCGAATAATTTGAACTGCCTTACTTCATTGAGTGAGTTAATTATTTTATTTTCCTGCCTCTGATAATAATATGCAAAGATAATACCGGCTATTATTACTATCGCAAAATGAAAAAGATGGAAGGAAAAATTATCTCCGAATGGCTTTTCATCGAATAAAGTCATATCAACAAGGATATGAGATATGAGCAATATAATGCCCATAAACACAAAGAGTATAAGTATTTTTTTATTAAACATTTATTTATTTATAAAAATGTAAAACAATCATTACTAATAATAGTAAATATTTTATAAATAAAAAAAGATTTTTTTGAAAAAATTGTTTTTTAATTTTAATAATTATTAATTAAATTGATTTTTTATAAGTAGGATAATTAGGCAGAAAGTTAATTATGAAAATATTATTTGTTTTAATCTTTGCTTTTACATCAGTAATCCTAAGTGCTGATGTTCAATATCTTATAGAAGGCTATATTTTTAATCAGGAAACCGGTGAAGTAATACCCGGAGCTTCGCTTCAGATATTAAATAAAAAATACGGCACTTATTCATCTGCTTCCGGGCATTTTCGTATGCCGCTGCCTGCCGGCAAACATAAAATAAAAGTATCTTCCATGGGATATAAAACTCAGATAATTGAAATTTCGAAAGTAGATAAATCTGTGAAGATATTTCTTATTCCCGAAGATGTTGAATTTCAGAACGTATTAGTTACCGGTGATATAAATGCCGAAAACATAATAAAAAGAGCCATTCAGAGAAAAGAAGAAAATATTGGAATGCTAAAAAGTTTCAAAGGAGAGCTGTATTCCAAATTCGTAATCGAGATAGCAGGCAGCAATATGGAATTTAGCAGCAATGAAAGCAGTATGGCTGTTTCAACTGAAATCGGTTCGGGCAACAAAGCTTCAGCTCAGGTAGGAATTATGGAAACTTTTTCAGATAATTATATTGATTACGAAAATGATAAAACAAGAAGTATAATTAAGCAGAGACGCCAGACTTCCAATATTGACCCTCAGAGTAATATTTTTGTACTTTCCCGCTTTCAGAGTATTTATAATGATTATTTCAAACTTGCAGAAACCCGCATTATGAATCCGCTGAATGATAATGCTTTCAGCAGATATGATTTTGAATTAGTGCACAAAACTAAAATTGATGATAAATATATTTATAAAATAGGAATACAGCCCACAACAAAGACTTTTCCTGCTTTTGAAGGAACTATAAGTATCCTTGAAGAATCATACAACCTTGTGGAAACCGACCTTACCACAAGCGAATACACCTCCATACCCTTTGTGGAATATCTGAATATTTATCAGAAATTTGAAGAGATTGAAGATAATATCTGGCATCCCGTTTATTTGAATATTTCCGGAGATGCTTCCGCAAGCATTATTAAAGGTCTTGCCGAATTCGAAACCAGAATTAAAGCAACCAGCATTTATAATAATTATGAAGTAAATACTGAAATACCCGACAGTATATTCAAAATGCCGGGAAAAATAAGTATTTCGCAGGGAGCAGATAATTATGATATGGAATACTGGGAGAATAATTCACTCCGTAAACTAACGGATACTGAAAAAGAAATATATGAAGAACTTGGCAGCAGTCAGGATAAGGCAGCAGATACCTCAACTTCCTGCAGTGATAGAGATTATTTTACTTCGTTGGCACCTTATCTTGATTTTAACCGTGTAACATCTATATTGCCCGGAATTGCGATTGGTGTGAAATTCCTCAAAGATTTTAAAATTGAAACTTTTTCAGGCTACAGTTTCGGGCAGAAAGAACCTGTCGGCAGTGCTAAATTTACTTATAATATTTTTAATAATAGTAATTTCAATTCTGAAATATATGCAGGTGCTTTTTCCGAATATAATACTTTAACGAGTGATAAATCAATAAACCGCTATGTCAATTTAGTTTTTGCTGCACTCTATCACGATGATTATTATGATTATTATAAGAATGACGGATGGAAGACCGGACTAAATGTAAGTTATAAAAAACTCAAAACAAATCTTGATTTCAGGCTTGACAATCACTTTTCTCTGAATAAATCCACAAACAGTTCAATATTATCAAATAAAAAATGGCGTGAAAACCCTGAAATAATTGAGGGCAGATTTATGAGATTTGGACTTAATGCATTTCTGGGAGAAATTAATCATTTTTATCCGGGGTCAGAATTCAATTATGAAGTTGGAATAAATGCCGGATACGGCAAGCAAAATACTGGCAATATAGATTTTATTTCTGCCGAAATATATTCGGATATACTCATCCCTACTTTCAATACTGGATATGCACCGATGATGCTGCGAATAAAAGGAAAAGCAGGGTATTCCACAGAGGATACTCCGATTCAATATCAATATAGAATGCCAACGAGGCTATCAATTATCAGTGGTTTTGGAAGTATGACTACGGCTCCTTTTGCACTTTACGGCGGTACTGAATATTACGAATTACATACTGAATTCAATCTTACGGATATTTGGTGGAGAGCAATGCGATTACCTATGTTTCAGGGAAGAGGTATAGATTTGATACTGGCTGCATCTTCTTCAAAATATAATTCATCAAATCCATATTCGTATCTGCCGACAGATAACAATTATTATTCCGAAGTAGGATTCGGTCTTTCGAGGATTCCTGTATTTGTAAGCAATGTAGCATATCTGAAAGCAAATTTCAGATGGGGCTTAGGTCCAATAGCCGGCGGAGAATTCGGCTGGTCAGTATCACTGGCACTGCCACTGTGATGCGAGGGGAAGTGAAGTATATATTTTCAACTCATTATAGAAATCATTTCTGAAATATTAATAATTCATTAACACCTAACATATTTATTCTTAACCTTCAAGTAGTAAGTTTGAATTCCTTTAATTAACGAAGGCAGGAAAAATGAAAATCAGAATGTTCACTAAGATGATTGTGTTTAGCGGTTCAATATTGCTGATTATGGCAATACTTTTATTTTTTTCTTTGTATGCTTTTAATCTGAATAAGCAGAATAATGACCTTTCAGAGATGGAAGCACTGATTATCGAAAGTAGCAGACTTAGGCTTGAGATGCTGGTAACGAGAGATTCTATGTTTATTGATATTTTTCGGAATAATTACAGAAAAATTCAGGATAATTTCATTACTATCGACTCTCTTTCCGGTGAAGTATATCAGGATGAGAGAATAAACAGCCTTAATAAAACCAAAGCCGAATATCAAAAAGCAATTGATGCCTATATCAATGAAATCGAAAGACTCGGACTTAACGAAAATGACGGTCTGGAAGGAAGGATGCGAAATAAAATACATGAAGCTGAAAAAATCGCCAAAAAGCACAATCTTACTCAGGCTCAGGTTTACGTACTCCAGATTAGAAGGCGTGAAAAAGATTTCATAATGAGAAAAAGAATGGAATATGTAGATAGCGTAAAAACAGAAAGAAAGCGATTTAAAGCTGAAATTCAAAATTCATACATTCCTGATTTTGAGAAAAAAGAGCTTATTACTCTAAGTGATGATTATTTGACTTTGTTTTCTACATTTGTTCAGGTAATTAATAATATGAGTAAACTTGAGAATTCAATGAGTAAAATTGAAATTAAATATAAGCAATTAATAAGAGATATTGTGAAATCCGAAACAAAAAGAGCAGGTGATTTGCAATCGTCTTTGGTTTATATTTTTCTCATTTCAATATTATTCAGTTTATTTTTTGCAATTTATATTTCGCGAAGCATTACAAAACCTGTGAAGGAACTGCAAGAAGCAACCTTAAAAATTGCCGAAGGAAAAATGAATACCGCTGTAAAAGTAAATACAAGAGACGAAATAGGCGAACTTGCTGAATTTTTTAATTATATGGTAGAAAATCTCGAAAAATCCAACAGAACCATCAGGCAGCAGCAAGAAACCCTTAACAAACAATATAACGAACTTAAACAGATGAATATTACCAAGGATAAATTCTTCTCAATTATTGCTCACGATTTAAAAAATCCGATTAGTTCATTTTTGTCAGTCTCTGATTTTCTCGTTGGCAAATTTAATGAATTAAGTAAAGAAGATATTAAGGAATTTCTTGATGAAGTTCATATATCTGCAAAAAATGTATATGAATTGCTGGAAAATCTGCTTTTATGGTCGCGTTCTCAAAGAGGGCTTATTCATTATCATCCGATGAATCTCGATTTGAAGACGATATTTGCGAATAATGTAAATCTTTTGGAAATAAACGCTGAAATGAAAGGAGTAAAATTAGAATATTCGCTTAAAAAGCCATATGAAGTATTCGCAGACCCTAATATGCTTAATACAATATTAAGAAATCTAATTACTAATGCTACAAAATTTACATCTAAAAGTGGTAGCATTAATGTTGTTGCTTCAGATTTTGATGATAAATTCTGCCTTATTTCTGTTTCGGATACAGGAGTGGGAATAGAACCCGCAAAACTGGCAAAACTCTTTCAGCTTGAGCACAGCACAACTACCGATGGCACAAATAATGAAAAAGGAACGGGACTTGGCTTGATTTTATGCAAGGATTTTGTAGAGATCCATAAAGGTAAGATATGGATAGAAAGTGAACTTCAAAAAGGTAGCAATTTTAAATTTACAATACCATTAAAGAAATAATACTTATGAAAATTAATTATGAAAAAAACGGAATCTTGAATAAAGATATTAATAAGCGTTATCTGGAGTTTGTTTTAGAAAAATCATCTGATGTATTTTGGATTATTAACAGCAAACCGGAATCTGTAGATGTGAGTAATTCGATAGAATATCTTACAGGATTCAGTAAAGCTGAATTTCTGTCTTTTCAACTGGATGAAATACTATCTGAAAAATCTTTTCATATCTTGAAAAGCAGGATATTAAATATAGCAGATAATGAAATTCAAAGTAATTCATTTATCATTGAAATTAAGACTAAAAGCAGTCAGAGAATATCCTGTAAAATCAGTCTTGGCATCGTTAATAGTGGTGAAGAAGAAGTTTCAGGTATTATTTGTCTTTATATTGATTATAGTTCAATACTGAAAATTGAAGAGTATTCAAATAACGAGAATAAAAAAAATCTTGAAGCACGTAATTTCAAATCTTTAGTTCTTGGTATCCTTACTCACGAATTTAAAACCCCGCTTAATGGAATTATGGGTTATACGAAATTACTTGCTAAAGATAATCATACCGAAGATAATAAAGAAATGCTTGACTACATTCATCAGTCGGCTCAAAGGCTAAATGCAACGCTCAATTCAGTAACTACATTAGCTGCCATAGAATCTGACAGAATGAATTTAAGGTCTTCTTTAGTGAATATTAATGAGGCGATTCAATTAATGTATCTGAATTTCGAACAGACAATTAAAGCAAAAGAAATTGATTTCAAAATTAATATTGACGAATTAATTGTAATAAAATCCGATGAAGATTGTATTAATCAGATTTTGCATCATATTCTTGATAATGCCGTAAAATTCACTCAAAATGGTTCAATTAATATTTCGGCTGAACTAATCACCGATTCTTCACAGAAATATGTTAAGATTACTGTTACTGACACAGGTATAGGAATTGATTCAAATTATATTAATAGTATTTTCGAGCCATTCAGGCAAGCCAGCGAAGGTATTGACAGAAGCTTTGACGGACTTGGAATAGGGCTTACTATTACTGAAAAACTGGTAGAAAAACTCAACGGCAGCATTAAAGTCGTGAGTGAGTTACATCAAGGGACATCAATTATTCTTAATTTACCTTTTTTGAAGTGAAATTATGAAAAATAGCACAATATTATGAAAAACTATTTATTTAATATCAGGATGCCCCTCTGATTTTTTAAAAGTAATAGAGGTAGGAATGACAGCACTGTTTATTAGTAAAGGCATTCCCTGCTGCATCATTTTTTTTATTGTCTTGGTATATGAGAATGGTTCTATGCCGACGTAATGCAACGATGTAAATTCACTGTTTTTACAAAAATTATTTTTTCTCAACTATATAAGATATCTATATTGTGCTGAGTAATTGAAAAAAAGCAAGACTTTATAAAAATTTAATCATTAGCTGCAATTT
>CAZIXJ010000008.1:0-10222 GCA_964542835.1 uncultured Hyphomicrobiales bacterium | reverse complement strand
TATATTATTTATTTACATTATTTGGAAATATTTTTCGGTATTTATAAATGTATGAACAAAATTGCAACACATATTGTACAATTATTATTGATTATTACTTTGATTTCATGCGTAGAAACTCCTGCGGATAGCGATGACACATACATAGGAGAGCCTCAGGATGGAGCATTAATACTTTGCGAGGGACTTAAGGGCTATAATAATTCCACCTTATCAAGAATATCACTTGATGATTATTCGGTTGAAAAAAACAGCTTTTCCAAAAGAACAGGAGAAAATCTCGGTGATACGGCAAATGATATTCTCGTAAAAGGTGATACAGCATTTATTGCCGTTACTGCAAGTAACAGAATTGAGATAATTAATATTTCCAACGGTGAGCTGATAAACGCCATTCAACTGCCCGATAACTTTTATCCGAGAAAATTCGCCTTGGTTGATAAATACAATGCTTACTTTACAAATTTGAGAGACCATTCCATTACTCATTTTAATCCCGAAACATTCGAAATTATCAATCAAAGCATTTATTGCGGATTTTTCCCTGAAGACATTGAATATTTCAATGGCAAACTTTATATTGCCAATTCTGCGCTTGGTTATTTTTATAAAGATGACCCACTCGCAGGTACAATTTCAGTAATGGATGAAGCAACGAAAGAAATATCAGACTTCATAAAAATCGGACAAAATATGCAGGAAATTGAAATTTCTGAAAAGCATAATAAATTAATTGCTTTGTATTATAATACTTATGAAAAAGATTCCGTAGGCGGTATTGCGGCTCTTGATATTTCTAGTATGAAAATAACGAACCATCTGAAAACTAACGGAATAAATTTGTACAAAAATTCAGATGATGGCAGAATTTATTTTTTCAGACAGACTCCTAAAGGGCAGCAGGAATCAGGCTGGAGAGGTATAGCATATTATGATATATCCGAAGGCAGAATATTCGATTTCATAGAAAACGAAATAAAAACAGAGTTTTGGTACGGAATGGAATTTAGAAACAATGAAATATGGATTTGCAATGCAAAGAATTTTACTGTGAACGGAGAAGTAATTATTTTAGATTATGAAGGAAATGAATTAAATCGTCTTGAAACAGGAATTAATCCCAATAATGTCAGGTTTTATTAAATGAAAAAAGTGCTTATTATTACATATTATTTTCCTCCGTCCGGCGGACCGGGAGTGCAGCGGGTACTGAAATTCATTAAATATCTTCCGCAGTTTGGCTGGGAGCCGGTAGTATTTACAGTCAGCAACGGGCAGTTTCTCGGATATGATGAATCTCTTATCAGCGAAGTGCCTCCAAACTTAAAAATATATAAATCAAACACCATAGAACCCTACTCAATTTACAACCTGCTTAGCGGCAAAGAAAAATCTTCTACCGTAGATGTAAATACTGCCGAAATTGATTATGGGAAACTGAATTTTAAGCAGAAAATTACCGAATTTATAAGGTCAACATTTTTTATTCCCGATGCCAGAATCGGATGGAAATTCACTGCTAAAAAAACCATAAAGAAAATATTCCGGGAAGAAAAAATTGATGCTGTTTATTCTTCTTCTCCGCCATATACTCCTGCTCTTATAGGAAAATATGTGAAAGAAAAATATAAAATCCCGTGGATAGTTTCATTCAGAGACCCCTGGACGGGCTATAAAGGAACTCCCAAAAGATGGCTACTCCCTGAAATAGTAGAAAAAAACATGGAAAAATCTGTATTTGAACAATCTGACGCTGTGGAAGTAGCGTGGGATGGAATTATTGATGATGCAATAAAAAAATACCCGACACTGAATAGAGATAAATTTCATATTATTTACAACGGATTTGATACGGCAGATATGCCGCCTACTGCTACGGAAAAGAACAGTAAATTTACCGTAACATATACCGGAACCCTCTATACAATTCAGGACCCTGAAATTTTATTTGACGCAGTTTATGAACTTATAAACGAAAATAAAATAAATGCAGATAAAATAAGATTCAGATTTATCGGCAGAATAGCAGATGAAATAGCTGAAAAGATTAATCAATCACCACTGAAAAACGTAATTGAGATGCCCGGATATATGCCGCATAAAGAAGTAATGAAGGAATTATCCAAAACTGATGCAACTCTGCTTATCGGAGTAAATTCTAAAGAAAAATACGTAAATGTTCCCGGAAAAACTTTTGAATATATAGGACTTGAAAAACCGATATTCTTAATAGCTCCGCCCAAAAGCAAACTCTCTGAAATTGTCGGCGAAACAGGACTCGGAAAAGCTATTGACCACAATGACAAATCAGGTATGAAAGTGCAATTTCTTCTGCTTTATAATAACAGGAATAATGACGTTGCAACAAAATCCGATAAAAAAAACATTGCAAAACATTCCAGAATAAAAGGAGCAGAAAAGCTCGCCGGCATATTAAATAATATCACGTAGATTATAAATTATCAAGCACTTCCCTTATTCGTGAAAAAACTTCATCAAGCGTGCCGGTGCCTTTTACATAATGCACAAGCCTTCTTTTCTGATAAAAATCAATTAACGGCTTCGTTCTGTCATCAAAAATTTTCATTCTGTGAAGTACAGTTTCCTGCTTATCATCAGGTCTCTGGTAAAGTTCATAAGGATAATCAGGCGGCGGCGGATTAGTAATCATATTGAATACTCTGCCGGTTTTTTTACAGGTTCTTCGGGAAGTAAGTCTTTCCACAAGTACATTTTTCGGTACGTCCAGCACAATTACAGCATCCAGCTTGAGCCCCACATCATCAAGCAGCTTCTCAAGCGCTTCAGCCTGATTGATAGTTCTCGGGAATCCGTCCAGCAAAAAAGCCTTTTGATATTCGGGCTTTTGCAGCAACTCTTTAATCATATTGATAATAAGTTCATCAGGTACAAGTTCACCGTTATCAATATACTTCGCCGCTTTAATCCCCAGAGGAGTCTTATTCTTTTTATGTATTCTGAGAAGGTTGCCTGTAGAAATTTCAGGCGTACCATAGTACTCTTTGATTTTTTCGCCTTGTGTGCCTTTTCCGGCACCCGGCGGAGCCAACATAGTCAAACGCATTTTAAAACCTTCATTATCAAATTCAAAACTTTTTTTTATCTTTGTAAATATTATTTTATCAAGTTTGTAAATAAATATTATTTTTCACTAAGTATTAAGCAAAATTATGAAATTACAAAATCTAAAGTTAATATTACTATTAAATGGGATATTTATTTTATTTTTTACTACAAATAATAAAATATATTCGCAGGAAGAGAATATCCCTGACTCACTGAAGCCTTGGCAGACTACCGGATATACATCACTTACTTTTAATCAGACTTCATTCAGCAACTGGGTAAGAGGTGGAGATAACAGCGTAGCAGCTACCGGAGTGTTCAATCTTAATTCTAATTATAACAAAGGCAATTTCAGTTGGGAGAATACATTTGATTTAGCTTATGGAATTCTTACTTCAGACGAATACTCTCTCAGGAAAACCGAAGATAAGATTGATATAAATTCCAAACTCGGATATAAAACTCCTGTTGAAAATACTTTCTATACTGCTATTGTAAACTTCAAAAGTCAGTTTGCCGACGGATTTGATTACCCTGATGACTCTACCGTAGTATCTGCCGCACTGGCTCCTGCTTTTATTATTACTTCAATCGGTATAGATTACAAGCCGTCAGATGTAATATCAGTATATTTATCTCCCGTTACAGGCAGATATATAATTATGAACAATCAAACACTTGCTAATCAGGGTGCTTATGGAGTTGAGCCTGCTCAATATGATGAAAACGGCAATTTAATCGAAGAAGGCAAGAAGTTTAAAGCTGCATTCGGAGCCTATGCTACTGTAGAATTAAAGTTTGACTTAATGGAAAATATTAAATTCAAATCCAAACTTGACTTATTCAATGATTATACTGATGAGAATAAAGAAAACAGAAAGAATATTGATGTGAATTTCGAATCTACTCTGTTTATGAAAGTAAATAAATTTATTTCTGCCAACGTTTTCCTTCAGTTGCTATATGATCACGAACAAAAAGTACCGGTTTATGAAAATATCGCAGGTGAAAAAGTAGTAACGGGAGAATCCCCAAAATTACAGATAAAGCAGATACTCGGCATTGGTCTTACTTATAATTTTAAAATTTAGTAAAAGGTAATGTAATGAAAAAGTATTCTAAATTTTTCCTGATTTTGCTTATACCGTTTATGTTCACAGTAAACGGCTGTGATGATAACGGAGTGAGTCTCCCCGATTTCAATCTTTTCGCTCCTTCGGATGATGCACAGCTCGGCTCGCAGTTGGATGAAGAAATCTCATCCAATACGGCAGAATATCCTTTGTTGAAAGATGCCGAAATACAGCAATACCTTGATAATATGCTGGGCGAAATACTTGATTCGCCTGATATCGAATACGAAAATACTTTTAACTACCAAATACAGGTAATAAATCAGGATGTAATAAATGCATTTGCTGCTCCCGGCGGATACATTTACGTTTATACGGGACTTATGAAATTCCTTGATAATGAGGCTACTCTTGCAGCAATAATTGCTCACGAAGTGGCTCATGTAGAACTTAGGCACGCTACTCAAAGGATGACGAAGCAATACGGATACTCTATACTCTCAAGTGTAATACTCGGAGACGACCCTTCAGCACTGGAGCAAATTGCGTCAAATCTGCTAACCGGTCTTGGACTGCTTCAAAACAGCAGAACTGACGAATATGAAGCAGACGAATATTCTTTTAAATATCTGCAAAGTACCAGATGGTACCCGGGTGCAGGAATATTCTTTTTTAATGCAGTAAAAAGCGATGAAAATTCATCTGTTTTTGAAGAGCTTTTATCTACCCATCCTATGCCTGATGACAGAATAAAAGCACTTGAAGAAATGATTGAAGATGCTAACCTCTCAGCACCTAATGAAAGTAATTTATTTGAAACTGAATATCAGCAATTCAAAAAAATGTTGCCATAATGAAATCATCCGAAAAACTAAAACACAAAATAAAAGAAAACAGAACTTTCCTCTGTGCAGGGCTTGATACTGACATTAACAAGCTCCCTGCACATATGGAAAAATCAACTGATAACATAATTGAATTTAACAGAAGTATAATAGAAGCCACAAAAGATTTTGTATGCAGTTACAAAATCAATTTTGCATTTTATGAGCAATACGGAGCTAAAGGCTTTGAAATACTTAAAGAAACATTCGACATCATCCCCGATGACATATTCACCATAGCCGATGCAAAGCGAGGAGACATTGGCAATACATCAGGAGCTTACGCGAAATCCTGTTTTGAGTATTTCAGAGCTGATTCAGTTACTGTAAATCCATATATGGGCAAAGATTCGGTAATGCCATTTTTGGAACATCAAGATAAGGTAGTCTTTCTGCTTGCTCTTACATCCAATCCCGGTTCTGATGACTTTCAGAAAATAATTTCCGAAGACAAATTCGTTTACCGCTATGTAATAGAGAAAAGCTCCCAGTGGGCTGAGTCAGAAAACATTGGATACGTTACAGGAGCTACTCATCCAAATGAAATTACTGAAATCAGGAGAATAGTTCCTGAAAATCCACTTCTCATTCCGGGAATCGGGGCGCAGGGAGGAAATCTCGAAGCGGTGCTTAATGCCGTGAAAGGCACGACTGCACTCATAAATGTTTCTCGCTCGCTTATCTATGCATCATCAGATAAAAATTTTGCTAATATTTCCCGAAAAGTTGCCGAAAATTATAAACATATAATGAGCGAATATGTATAATCATTAGCCGGATATAATGAACAGATTTTTGATACTTCTTTCCGCAGTTCTGATTTTTTCCTGCTCTGAGCAGGCTACAGAACCTGTAAATGATAACGATGATAATGACAATTATCATCAGTATCCTTTCCTGCATAATATTAACAGCTGGGAGCTTGAAAGCGATAATTCGGAAATGATTATTGATATTCAGCCCGAAACTGATGAATACTGGGCAGTGAATTTTTGGGACGCAGATTCTCTTATAAAATTAAAAACTAAAGTACTAAAAGTAAAATATTTCAAAGAAAAACTCCCAATAAGAGAAGAATATGCAATATCTGAAACCGATTCGGGTATATTTTTTGGAACTAATTACCCTGCCATTCCTCCGCTTTATTACAAAGACACAATAATTTACAAAAGTTTTTTTCTTCCGTATAAAGTAAAAGATACAATTATTTCAGAAAATAAAATAATAGATTACGGCTCTTACGTATTTACATATGCAAATAAAACAATCTTAAGAGATACGACTTATTTATATAACGATTCTCTTTACAGATGTATTTCTGTTTCTCATTTAAGGGAACAGACGGAATTTGACGAAAATCTGAAAAGCGGTGAAGACTTTTTGATTAATTATGAGTTAGGATTTTTCAGATTCAGAAATAATTTTTTACATACAATTTTAAGAAAATAATGTAGTTATATGATTATAAAATATTATATTAGTAAATTAAAAAAATATAAAATCAGTCTAAAGGATAATTATGCCTAATATTGATGCAGAAACCAAGGAAATGCTTCAGCAGTTTGTTTCGGAAGCCTTCGACTCTCTCGATACTAATGAGCCTATTGTGGAGCATTTAAGTCAGGAAAACAATGCCGAATCTATAAATGCTATCTTTCGGGTTTTCCATACTCTTAAGGGGCTTTCGGGATTTTTTGAAATGAATGTAATCAATAAAGTAACTCACGAAGCCGAAACCCTTCTTGATTTGATGCGAAAACAAAACGAAGTGCAGCCTGAAGAGCTGATTAGCATAGTATATTCATCATTTGATTTTTTGAGAAGCCTTTTGAATCTCGTAAGCACTGAATTTACCGATGAAAGCGGTGCAGACGAAGCTGAGGATATGATAATCATTATCAGGGATGCTATCGAAAAAGTAAATAACGGTGGAGATGCCGGAAGCGGCGGGTCCGAAGATAGCGATGAAGAAGAGCTGACCGAAGAAGACTTTATGGAAGCTGCTGAAAGCGACGGTAATGATGAAGAATCGTTCAGCCTTGAAGATGAACCGAAAGAATCAAATGAAGAGTCGGATATGTCTGATAGCCTTGTATCAGATGAGATGCTCGGGCAGTTCCTCGCTGATGCAAGTAATCTTCTGGAATCAATAGAGAATAATCTGATTATACTTGAAGAAGAACCTGATAATATGGATATTATCCGCAAGACTTTCGGCGAAGTACACAGCATAAAAGGAAATGCAGGATTTATGGGGCTTGCCGAAATTGAGGAAATTGCCGCTGAAATGGAAACTATTCTGGATTCCGTAAGAAATAAAGAAATTGACATAAACGAAGTAATAATATCTATTCTGCTCAATAATCTCGAAATAATTACAAAAAGACTGAATGATATATCATCTGGAGTTTCATCTGCAGCTACTGAAAATAAAGACTCTTCCGTAACCGATAAATCAGAAGACAGCACATCTGAAACTGATGAAATTATGAATGATTCAGAATATCAGGAAGAAGACGTAATTCATCAAGAGCCAAAAGAAGAAGAAAAACCTGAATCACTGCCGGATGAAGATGATACTCCTGAAACGGAAAAGCCGGAAGCACCCCCAACTGAAGTAAAGAAAAAGCAGGCACCAAAGGCACCGCCTAAACCTGCTGCAAAATCTTTAGTTCCTCAGAAAAAAGATATTCGGGTAGAAACTACAAAAATTGATAAGCTATTTGATTTGGTTGGTGAATTAATTACCATAGAATCTATGGTAACAAACAATCCTGAAATAAGAGAGCTGAATATCGAGAGTTTCAATAAATCTGCCGGAATGCTCAACAAGATTACGCGTGAACTGCAGGAAGTAACAATGTCCGTAAGGATGATGCCACTTGAAGGGCAGTTCAACAAGATGAAAAGACTTGTAAGAGATGTGGCAATGAAAATGAAAAAGAAAGTCGATTTCACCGTTACAGGGCAGGAAACTGAAATGGATAAAAACGTAATAGACGAAATTGCCGACCCTCTTGTTCACATCCTGAGAAATGCCATCGACCACGGACTGGAAACTCCTGAAGAAAGAGAGATTAACGGCAAACCTGCCGAAGGTAAAGTTTCTCTCTCCGCAAGATATGAAGGCAATGAAATCTTAATAGAAGTGGAAGACGACGGAGCGGGAATTGATAAAGATATTATCCTGAAAAAAGCTATGGAAAGAGGGCTTATAAATACCGACCCGGATAAACTTACAGACAGTGAAATATATAAAATGATATTAGAGCCGGGATTTTCTACAGCTAAGCAGCTTACGGATATTTCCGGCAGAGGAGTTGGGCTGGACGTAGTAAAGAAAAACATTGAAAAGCTGCGCGGCACTATTGATATAGAATCCACACTGGGTGAAGGCTCAAGATTTACTATGAGAATACCTCTTACTCTTGCAATACTCGAGGCAATGGTAATAAAAATCGGTGAATCTTATTATGCCATACCGATACTTTCAGTTACAGAATCATTCAAAGTGGATATGGACGATATTTCACTTACAATGGACGGTCTGGAAGTAGTAAAAGTAAGAGACGAAATAATGCCCGTCCTGAGATTGCACGAAATATTCCACGATAATCCGAATAGTATGGATTTGAACGAAGGTATTTTGATAATTATCGAAACCCGTAATAAAAAAGTATGCCTGTTCGCCGATGAAATAGTAGGGCAGCAGCAGGCAGTAGTAAAAAGCCTTTCGGATTACATCGGCAAAGTACCCGGCATAATGGGCTGTCTCGTACTTGGTGATGGAGGCATAGGACTGATAATTGACGTGGAAAGTCTGATATCAACTGCAGAAAAAATAGATCCCGAACTAGTTAAGAATAATTAAATCAGGAGAAATGTAAATGTTAGATAATGAAGAATTATCAAGTGTAGATGAATCGTTTTATGATGATGAAGATACTCTGACAGACCGTTATCTTACTTTCAATATCGGTAAGCAGGTTTATGCGATTGAAATAAGAAACATTACTGAAATAATCGGAATACAGAACGTAACAAAAGTACCTAATATTAAACCTTTCATCAAAGGTATTATAAATCTGAGAGGTATTATTGTGCCTATTGTGGACGTCCGTAAGCGATTTAATCTGCCTGCTGTGGAATACGACGAAAAGACCTGCATTATCGTAGTAAATTTTAATAATGTAGAGATAGGGCTTATCGTAGATGAAGTAGCAGAAGTAATCAATATTCCTGCAGAAGAGCTTTCGCCTCCTCCTGAAACGAGCAAAGGAAGTGAAAGTAAATTTATTGAAGCAATGGCAAAGATAAATAAACAAATTATAATACTGCTTAATCTCGAAAGAGTGTTGCATGACGAACAAAAAATTAATTCTGAATTTGCGGAGCAATAAGTGAGCAAAAATTATAACGAAATAAAATCAGGCACTTTTATTGAAATAAAAGAAGATGAGTTCAAAAATCTCAGAGATTTGATTTATGCAAGAATTGGCATAAATCTTACCGAAGAAAAAAGAAATCTGCTCTCCGGCAGATTACAAAAAGTATTGAGGAAATTCAAATTTCAGACTTTTGCCGAATATCATGATTACGTAAAAAAGGATACTACGGGGCTTGCCCTGAGCGACCTCGCCAATTTAATCTCCACTAATCATACTTTTTTCGGGAGAGAAAGCGACCATTTTGAATTTTTTAAAAACAAAGTGCTGCCGGAAATAGTACAGCGAAAAAAAGCTACAAATTCCAAAGATTTGAGGCTTTGGTCTGCGGGCTGCTCTTCCGGCGAAGAGCCTTATACGTTAATTATGTACCTTATGGAATTTTTCGGCAGTGATTATGCAAAATGGGATGCCGGCATACTCGCTACTGACATTTCCCAGACTGTATTAAATACTGCAATGCAGGGGATTTATTCTGAAGACAGATTAAAATCAATGCCTAAGCAGCTAAAATCAAAATATTTCAAAAAGCTCGCAAACGGCGATTTCGAAGTAATTCCCGAAGTAAAAAAAGAAGTTACATTCCGCAGATTTAATCTTATGAACAAGGTTTTCCCTTTCAAAAAACCTTTTGATACGATTTTCTGCCGAAACGTAATGATATATTTTGATGCTTCTACCAGAAAGACGCTTTCAGATAAATTCTATAAGCATACGGTAAACAGCGGATATT
>CAZIXJ010000007.1:9915-19450 GCA_964542835.1 uncultured Hyphomicrobiales bacterium | reverse complement strand
ATGCCGGTCTTCGGACCTGAGAATAAAGACAGACAATATTCGGTATTTTGCAAAACAGACAGAAATTTAAATGTACTGGAACAAAAAAAAGTAAGCATCCCGGGATATTACGGTTTTTTTCACGAACAAATATTATCAATAAGAGATGGCAGAATATATTGCACAGGAACAGTTACAGACAAAGGTACATTATTAGGTGAAAAAGTTTATTTCATTCTTGATACAAATTTTAATTTATTATCATATAAAGTATGGGATAATGAATTTATTAAAAGATTATCTTTAATTCGTGAACCTGCCTTAATTCCTGTAAATAATCACAATAATTATTTATTATACAGTTTTGTGTCTGAAGGATTTGAAACTGATGACGGTATGGTGCCATTTGCTTTAGTTCTGATGGATTCGGAATGTAATGTACTGGAAACTTACGAATGGAGTATAAACGACGGAGCTCACGATAAATTTAAAGCCCTTTATGAAGTTTCAGAAAATGAATATATCGGATTGTCATGGGCAGGGATATTAATGAAATTTAGTTTGCCTGTAACATCTGTAAAATCAAATATATTCGATGAAGATGTTATAAAACTCTATCCGACGCCAGCATCTGATGAATTACAAATAACAATTGAAGATGAATATTTCAGAGGAGACCTTGAATGTTCAATAATATCAATTGACGGACAAACAATAAAACACTTCAATATGAGAAGTAATAACAAATTGATTTCTGTGAGCAATCTTCCAAACGGAATATATTTTCTAAAAATTAATGGATTATATTATAATTCAATTGCATTAAAATTTATAATAAAGAGGTAATATTATGTTTAAATATTTTATATTAAGTCTTATTTTATCAGGTGTTTTATACTCACAGGCACCCAATGAAGTTTGGATGTATCAGGATACATCAATATCCGGGATGAGCATTGGAAATAAAATGATAAAAGTTGATGACACATATTTTTTTACGAATAAATATGGGCCTTGGTTACATTTATTCTCAATAAATAAATCAGGAGAATTAAACTGGATGAATGCTAATTCCCTAATGGGAATTCAAGGCGGCTGGACTATCCCTGAACATATTGTCAAGAATGGCGAAAATTATAATATCTTAATAAAAAGAGATTTTATTACAAAAGAATTTATGCAAATGCAAGTTGCAACAATAAGCAATACAGGTGAGATATTGGAAAATAGGCTTGATACATTAAACACATTTCCGGACAGAATTAATTTTCTTTCATTTTATTATCCGGATGAATTGATTTATCTGACTTATACACAGAATTATGAAAAATTAATCGTATCTCATTTTGATATTAACTTTAATTTACAAAATACTATTGAACTTGATACGACTAATCTGGTAAATCCAATTTCTTTTCTGTATCCGCGTAGCTTTTTTATTAACAGTAAGAATAATTATATGGCTGTTCACACTGATGTAAATAATAAGAATTTTGTATTGAGTGAGTATGACAGTAACGGCAATTTGCTGCAATCACTCTCTTTTCCGAAAACAGAGAAAAATGACGGCTGGAATTTTAAAATTAATGAAGACCCTCAAGGGAATTATTATTTGTCAAATAATACAGATAATTTCTATGAAAATTTTTATTTTTTCATGATGAAAATTGATGAAGATTTCAACGAAATCCTGAGTAAAGATATATTTCTAGGTGAAGACAGACAGGTTCAAGGAGGATACTATAATGAAGAAAAAAATACATTCCTTGTTTATGGCAGCAAAGATAATCTTGAAAGCGATGATAATAAAATCCGTTATTCAATGTATATAGCTGAAATAAGTAATGAAGGAGAAATACTGTTAGAGAATTTCTGGAAGCACTATAATCCAAATCCTGTAGTATTAACAAATGACCACGTAATTTACGATTTAGATATGGCTGATAATGGAAATATTATTGTATATGCACTTAGTTATCACGGACTTTATATGGCGGAGATAGAGTTGGTACCTACCTCAGTCGAAGACAACTACACCTCTGAGAATAATTTCCTCATCCACCCCAATCCCGCTTCGGATTATATAGAAATCTCTCTCGGCAGCCACTCTGTGAACAAGGGGTTGCAACCCCTTGTTCATGGTGGAGAGATTGCGATATATGATGTGCTTGGTGAGAACGTTATGACCGTAGAGACAAGGTATGCCTTGTCTCTACAAAGAATTGACATTTCGCCTCTGCCGAGAGGCGTGTATTTTGTGAGAATTGGTGAGAGAGTGGAGAAGTTTGTGAAGAAGTAGTTCATAATTGCAACCGACGGTAAAATTCCAAAATGCCCGGCACTCAATAATGCCGGGCATTTGATAATAAAGCTACACTGCAATAAAATTAATTAATTTATTCGGAACGAATATTACTTTTTTTATATCTTTGCCATCAAGGTGCTTTTGTACCTTTTCATCTTCTTTGGCAAGTGCTTCCACTTCTTCCTGAGGCAAATCAGGTGCTACTTTTATTCTGGCTCTTATTTTGCTTTTCACCTGCACTACAAATTCAATTTCCTGTTTCTTGGTTTTGCTTTCGTCATATTCAGGGAATTCTGCATTGTACGTAGAGCCTTTCATTCCAAGAACAGACCACAATTCTTCAGCTATATGCGGAGCAAAAGGAGCAAGCATCAATATAAAGTTTTCCATTGCTTTGCGAGGTTTTTCTTTTGCAGGTGTAAATTCATTCACATATATCATAAGCTGAGCTATTGCAGTATTAAAGCTGAGTGCTTCAATATCTTCTCCGACTTTTTTTATTGTGCTGTGCATTACAAATTCCTGCTCGGGCGTCAAAGGAGCATCTTTTATTTCAGGATTAATTCCAACCTTTTCATCAGTGAGCATTCGCCATGCACGATTAAGAAAATTGAATACTCCGTTTATCCCCTGAGTATTCCAAGGTTTTGTTGCTTCCAGAGGTCCGAGAAACATTTCGTAAAGTCTGAGAGAATCAGCACCGTAATCATCAACGATTACATCAGGATTTACAACATTTCCTCTTGATTTGGACATTTTGTTGCCGTCCTCACCAAGTATCAAGCCCTGATGGAAGAGCTTTCTGAAAGGTTCTTTGGTGGAAACATAACCGTAATCATAAAGCACTTTGTGCCAAAATCTTGCATACAGCAAGTGAAGAACGGCATGCTCCGCACCACCTACATATAAATCAACTCCGTCCTCCATCCAGTAGTTTTCTTCTTCCTTTCCGGCAAATATTTCATGATTATTCGGGTCGGTATATCTCAGGTAATACCAGCAAGAGCCAGCCCACTGAGGCATTGTATTAGTCTCGAGTCTTGCTTTTTTGCCTGTTTTTTTATCAGTGAAATTAACCCAGCTATCCACTGTAGCAAGTGGTGATTCACCCGTTCCTGCCGGTTTGAAATTTTTCACATCAGGAAGTGTCAGAGGCAGTTCATCCGGCTCTAATGCTCGCTTTGTACCGTCTTCAAAGAACATTACAGGCATAGGTTCGCCCCAGTATCTCTGGCGTGAAAATAGCCAGTCGCGGAGTTTGAATTGTATCTTGGCTTCGCCAATTCCTTTTTCAACAGCCCAAAGAGTTGTTTTGGCTTTGGCATCTTTTGTATTTAAACCATTTATTGACAATTCATCACTTTCAGAATTAATAGCAACTCCTGAATCCGTGAATGCTTCTTTTTCTATGTCCCAATCACTACTATCAGAAGGAGCTACAACCTGTTTAATCGGCAAGTTCATTTGTTTGGCAAATTCATAATCTCTTGCATCGTGAGCGGGTACAGCCATAATTGCACCTGTTCCGTAGTGAGCAAGCACGTAATCGGCTATCCATACGGGGATTTTCTCTCCATTAATAGGATTGGTGGCATATCCGCCTGTAAACACACCGGTTTTATCTTTGGTTAATTCGGTTCTTTCTAAGTCAGTTTTATTCTTTGCATTTTCGATGTATTCGTTTACTTTTGCTTTTTGTTCATCTGTAATAATTTCTGAAACGAGTTCATGTTCAGGTGCAAGTACCATATAAGTAGCACCAAAAAGCGTATCAGGGCGGGTAGTGAATACTCTTACTTTTTTGTCAATTCCCTCAAAAGTGAATTCCACTTCAGCACCTTCACTTTTGCCAATCCAATGCTTTTGCATTTCCATAGTTGAGTGGGGCCAATCCACAAGAGAGAGGTCATCAAGCAATCTCTGTGCATATTTTGTAATTTTCAGCATCCATTGCCTCATCGGGCGACGCTCAACGGTATATCCTTTGCTTTTCCATTCTTCCACTTCTTCGTTTGCAAGAACGGTACCAAGCTCTTCGCACCAGTTCACGGGAATCATTGATATATATGCAAGGCGGTGTTCGTCTTTGTATTCTTCAATTTCATTTTCATCTTTAATGCTTTCAGGAATTGGCAGTTCATCAATATGGCGGGCTTTCTGTTGCTCTTCGTCGTACCATGAATTATATATCAGCAGGAACATCCATTGTGTCCATTTGTAATAATTCGGGTCTGTAGTATTGATTTCCCTCTCCCAGTCATAACCGAGACCAAGCATATCGAGCTGGCGCTTAAAGTTTTCGATATTATGTTTTGTTGCTTCTACGGGGTGAATACCGGTAGTCATACAATATCTTTCGGTAGGAAGTCCGAAAGCATCAAATCCCATCGGGTGCAGCACATTGAAGCCTTTCATATGCTTATATCTGCCGATAATGTCAGTAGCAGTATAGCCTTCGGGATGCCCTATATGCAAGCCCTGCCCCGAAGGATAAGGGAACATATCAAGTACATAATATTTTGGTTTTGATTTATCATCACCTGTTTTGAAAGTATGCTCTTCTTTCCAGTATTTCTGCCATTTCGGCTCAATTTCTTTAAACGGATACGCCATATCAACATCACAAAAAATAATTAATAATCACAATTAAGCAAGTTACAAATATACAAAAATATGAGGAAATGGGGAATTTGGAAATAATGGGAAATGTTATTATTTTTGTGTGGTTAAAATGTTGAAAAATATTATACGTTTTAATTAAAATAATATAATAGTAATTTTAATGGGTGGTGCAATGATTAGCAATAATCCAAAAAAGTTAAATCCTGACAAAATAATTGATTCGGTTGTTGAAATCAGGTATGAATCAGGTGTGGATGGTGATGCGCAATTTGGTATGATATTTAATGTTATCCCGGATGAATTTAAAAAGAATGTAGAAAAACTTCCAATTTTAGAACTACCTGCAACAATACGAAAGAAAGATCCAAATTTTCAACATAAACCATATTTTAGATTGAAAAATGATAATTTCGTTCTTCAATTTGGTCCCGGAGTGATAGTTGTAAGTTCCTACCCAATATATGTGGGATGGCTAAAGTTTTTTCCATTTATAGAAAATATACTTAATGAAATTTATAAAACAAGAGTAATTGATGTTGTAAAAAGGATTGGTATTAGATATATCAATTTTTTTGAAGTTGATATTTTTAAAGAAATCAACTTTGATTTTTCATTTATGGGAATATCTGAATTAAATAAGGGAAGTGTTTTTAAAACAATTGTTGAAAGAGGTGGATTTTATAATTCAATAAATATTTCAAATAACGTAACTATCGGAGATAAAAATGGCTCAGTACTTGATATTGATACCTTTTCAGAAAATAGAATTCAAAATAAGTCTGAGGTGCTATCATTGCTGAGTTCTGCTCATGATGCTGAAAAAAATATTTTTTTTAATATTTTAAAGAAAGATTACATCAAAAAATTGAATCCGGAGTATTGATATGTTAATGATTGATGATTATAATAATATGATTTATGATAACTCAAATATTCATGAATATGTAAACCATGAGTATTTATTGAATGGAAGTCAATATGATTACAATTCTTCAATTCCAGAAATAGATACTGACGATTTGTTAGAAGATTCTTCTGACGTTTTTAGAGATAGGTTTGATTTGTTTAAAAAAAAATGGTTAGAAGAGACATCGTTCCATTCAAATCCAAAAAGAAAATTTAAAAATGAATTTTATATTAAGATTATTTCTATGCAAGATATTGCTTTAAAGTATATTTTTGAGGATTGGAACGAAACGAATAATCATTGGTTTCATGCTTTATCTGAAATAACTGGTGAAAATCCTGTAAAAGATGAGAATATAGGGTATATTGAAAAAATGAAAAATGATTGGGTTAATTGGTATGAAAAAAATGAATGAGTAATCTAAATGGACGAAATTGTATTCCCTTGGGCTCCAAAATCATATTCTTACCCGGCAAAAAAAACAAGTAATAAAGATACAAATTATAATTGTGCTTCTTGGGTTGTAGGTATCAATGACAGATGGTTATGGCCTTTTAATGATTTGAATCCTTATTGGTATTGGCCTGCAGACATTAAAGAAGGTGATGAAGTAGAATCATTTATTGATTTCTTTTCCAATATGGGTTATGTGATATGCTTTTCAGAAATTTATGAAGAAAACTATGATAAAGTAGTTGTATATGGAGATAGTGAGGGACCTACACATTTGGCTAAACAGCTGGATAAAAAATATTGGTCTAGTAAAATTGGGGACATGGAAGACGTAAAGCACGAATTAAAGACCTTTGAAAACAGCAGATATGGTAATATCAAATTGTTTATGAAAAGATACAATCCAAAATTTAAAATGTTATTGCCCAAGAATAAATAAAGGTAAAAAAAATTCTTTTTATATAGGGGATAAAAAGAGAAAAGTCTCAATAACTTGGATAGATAACAATGAAACAAACTAAAATTGAATGGACGGAAGCAACATGGAACCCTACAAACGGTTGTGATAAAGTATCCTCAGGTTGTAGGTTTTGTTATGCCGAAACTATGGCTCGTCGGCTGCAGGCTATGGGGACTAAAGGATATGAAAATGGATTTGTATTTACTATTGTTCCTGAGAGGCTTGAAAAACCATTGCAAATAAAAAAGCCGACGAAATTTTTTGTTAATTCGATGAGTGATTTGTTTCATGAAAAAATGCCTGATGATTATCTTATGCAAATTTTTGAAATAATTAGAGCTACGCCACAGCATACTTATCAAATCCTGACAAAAAGAGAAAAAAGAATGTATGATTTTCTGAAAGATAAGGAATTGTATGATAATATTTGGCTCGGAGTTACAGTTGAGAATAAAAAAGCAAAAAAAAGAATAGATTATCTTAGAGATATCAACGCTAAAATTAAATTTATCTCAGCAGAACCTCTTCTCGAAGATTTGGGAGATTTGAATTTAAATAAAATTCATTGGGTAATTGTCGGTGGTGAAAGCGGTCACAGAGCAAGACCTATGAATCCCGCCTGGGCAATTAATATTAAAGAACAATGCTATTTGCAAAATGTATCTTTCTTCTTCAAACAATGGGGCACTTGGGGAGCTGACGGCATAAAACGCAATAAAAAAGCCAATGGCAGAATATTACTGAACCAAGAATGGAACGAATTGCCGAAAGTAGCCACAGCTTAAATTTCTTCATTACAATTAAAAATATCATTTTCGTTTTAATACTAAAAAATAAAATGGAGTGAATATGAGTGAATTGATTTTTTTGATTGAAAATGCTGCAGAAGGCGGTTTTTCTGCAAAGGCTCTTGGTCAGTCAATATATACAGATGCTGAAACAGAAGAAGAATTGAGAAATAATATTCGTGATGCAGTTCTATGCTATTTTGAAGATGAGGAAGTTCCTAAAATTATTAGATTGCATTTCGTAAAAGATGAAATTCTTGAATTACCATGAAAACTCCTCGAGATATTAACGGAACGAAATTATCAAAGGTTCTGAATAAACTTGATTATATAGAAACAAGACAGACAGGAAGTCATATCAGATTAACTACAATGAAAAACGGAAAACACAATATAACTATACCCGCTCATAATCCTATCAAGATAGGTACATTATCCTCAATATTAAATGATATTGCTAATCATCACAATATTACAAAACAAGAATTGTTAAATCTATTGTTTTGAATTGCAGTTATTTTACAAACATTTCTCTCCTAACGGATTGAGTAGTTTATACGCAACAAAAAAGCCAATGGCAGAATATTACTTAACCAAGAATGGAATGAAGTGCCGGAAGTAGCATCGGTTTAATATCGGTGTTTTATATTGAATTCCTAACGGAGTAATGACATTCTTGGTTCTAACATTTCTATAAATATTTTACTCCTTACGAAGTAAGATTGATGTTTTTCTCAATTTTTATGCAATTCCGTATTCATTAAATATTGAGAGGATAAAGCTTCAGTACCAATTATTATAATTTGTAATGGCTATCTGAAAAATATTATAATGAGTCATACTTTTATTATATTTGTAATGCTCATTGGTTTGCTAATTGTTTTTAATTCTTTAATATTACAAAATGAGATTGAAAATGACTGATTTAAGATTATATACTAAGATTTCTTCGCTGCCTGATTCCTTAAAATCAGAAGTAATTGATTTTGTTGATTTTATTTCATCAAGAAATAAAAGAACTGTTGGAAAAGAAATAAAAAAAAGAACATTTGGTTATGCGAAAGGTACTATCGTTCTAAAACCCGATTTTGATGAACCTTTAGATGATTTTAGAGAGTATATGCAATGAACTTATTACTTGATACCCATGCATTTTTATGGTACATAACAGGTGATACACACTTACCTGAAAAAATGATTGAAAAAATTAGTGATACTTCTAATAAGTGTTTTATAAGCATAGCCAGTATATGGGAAATTGCTATCAAATTATCCATTAACAAACTTGATATCAAGGGTGGATTTGCCACCATTGAGGATTTCCTGCTTAATAACGATTTTGAGATTTTACCAATAGATTTTGATGATACAAAGAGATTGCTTTCGCTAGATTTTCACCATCGCGATCCATTTGACAGGATGATAATAGCTCAGGCACAAACTACAAATTCTATAGTAGTTACAAAAGATAAGATATTTCAAAATTATGATATTGAAATATTGTGGTGAGTTTAGGTATAAAATAATCAGCAATTCTTAAGGTACTTATTAATAAAAAAAGCCAATGGCAGAATATTACTTAATCAAGAATATAAGGAAGTGCCGGAAGTAGCATAGGCTTAAATTTCTTCCTTACAATTAAAAATATCATTTTCGTTTTAATACTAAAAAAAATAAAATGGAGTGAATATGAAACAATTTGATTATATTGTTTGGAAAGAAGGGGAATATTACGTTTCTCAATGCGTTGGAAACAATATTAGTTCATTTGGAAATACAATTGAAGAAGCGATTGATGCTTTGAAAGAAGCTTTAGAATTATATTATGAAGATGAGGAATATGATTATCATGTATTGCAGGATTAATATCAATGAATAAAAAAGACTTTAAAATTTTAAATATCATCATATTTCTATAATTTATAGTACGAAGTGCCAAATATTAATTCTTCCTGCATTATTGAACGATTTATCAAAAAATATAAGTTCTTAATAATGAAATAAGTATCGTAAAGCCCAAT